>JAKEEW010000869.1 GCA_022616375.1 Sporichthyaceae bacterium | reverse complement strand
GGGCGGATGCCCGTGGACTTGAGACGCACGGGGCCGAGCCTGACCGACTCAGCCTGGTCATCGTGGAGGACCTCGACCAGGCTCAGCACGAAGACGTCACCCGGGTCACCAGCTTTGTCCGGTCGGCGATGACCCGGCCGGTGGTCACCCTCGTCAGCTGCCGCGACCCGGTCCGGGTCGGCGACCTTTCGAGCCTGCCGAAGCTCGTACTGTCCGGATTGGACGATGCGGCGGTGGCCGCGATCGTACGGATCTACGCGCCGTCGGTGTCGGACAAGGCCGCCGCCGCAGCGATGGCCAACGCGAACGGCGTTCCCGCCCGCGTGCACAAGGCGGCCAGCGAGTGGGCTTTCGCGCGCGCCGGGCGGCGCATCGACCGGGCGGTCGCGAGCGCGGCCGAGCCCCGGCGCCTGGTCACTGCACTGCGTGATGAGATCGTGGCGGGTGCGCTGGATCTGGCGCACGTACGGGCGAAGGCTCGCGTGCTGCGACCGGTGGCCCGGACCGCGGGCCCGCCGTATCCCGGCCTGATGGGATTCGGCACAGGCGATGTCGAACGGTTCCATGGCCGTGAGCGTCTGGTCGCGGAGGTTCTCGCTCGGATCGTTGAGGCTCCCTTGTTGGCACTGGTCGGCGAGTCGGGCACCGGTAAGTCGTCATTGCTGCGCGCGGGCGTCCTGCCGGCGATCACGGCCGGCGTCCTGCCCGACTCGAGCCGGTGGCGGCAGGTTGTCGTGACGCCATCGACGGTGTCCTCGCTCGCCGATCTCATGGCGCCACCGCGGACCGCGACGCCGGTCCCGACCTCCCTCGTGACATCGAACCCGTTGACCACACCGACCGCGCTCATGCCGCTTGCGGTAGTACCGTCCGCCGCGGGTCGAGGCACGAACGATGAGCCGGAGGCCGAGGCGGATGACGCGTTCGCCATGGAAGAGGTCGCTGATTTCGCGCCAACCGCAGGGCTAGCACCAAAGGCAGCGACGCCGGCCGCGACGGCCCAGGCACCGACGGCCCAGGCACCGACGGCGGCATCGGCCGCGGC
>JAKEEW010000151.1 GCA_022616375.1 Sporichthyaceae bacterium | reverse complement strand
TGTGGCGGGCCGCGGTCGCCTCCTCCCAACCCCTTTTGAAGGGTCGTGGGCGGTCCGCTAACTCAGGACGCTGACCCCACCCGGGCCGATCAGCAGGCCCACGATGATGAGCAGGATCCCGTACAGGACCGAGCCGCGCAGGGCTACGACGGCGCCGTAGATGACCAACGCGACCGCGATGAGCCAGAGAATGATTTCCATGAGTGCCTCCTGTGCAGTGACAGCTGCCTACTGGACGGATGTTCGGTATTCGCCGGGAACGGGGATGTCGTCGTCCGTGGTGGTTTCGGGGTCGGAGTCATGGCTCCCGGCGGTGTCGTCGCCGCGCGAGTCGGGACTGCCCGCGTCGAGTAGTTCGGCGAACAGCGCGCGGTAGTGCACCATCGCGAGCCGCAGCTCCTCGGTCGTGGCTTCCCCAGCCTCGGCCCGGGCGCTGACGGACACCGCGTCCCGGTACTGGCTCACGGTGCGCCCATGCTCCACGGACAGGTCGGCCATCTGCTGCTCATCGTCGGTGTCGACCGGGTAGCCCCGATCGTCCATCACCGCGGTGACCAGCTCACGTGCCTGCGTAACCGCCGAGTCCGGATCATCGACGAAACGCTCCTGGACTGCCGCCCACTGGTCCGCATAGCGCTCCCGCGTCTGCGAGTCCAGCGGCCGGATGTTGAGAGTGTCGTGCCGCTTCTCCCTGGCGACCAGCTCGGCTTCGGCGGCACGCCGGCTGCCGGCTTCCTCGACTGCCAGGTCGTACTCCGGCCCGAACCAGTCCTGAAGCCGGCGGCGACGGTTGGCCCGCCACAGCACGACCGCAGCGACCACCGCTGCAACCACACCGACGAGGACAATGATCACAATCGCCTGGGCGGACATTGGGTCCTACCTCCTTCTGGTCGGCGCGGGCCGCCTGCTCCCGGAACCGGCCTTACCTCTTGGTCCGGCGCAGGTTGCCCGCTTCGCCCCGGTCAAACGGATCTCACGAGATCATTCGGACGCGTGAACGGCCCGCCGCGTGCCGTCCATCAGCGGTGCTGACGCGGCTAGTGTCGCGTGAGGGAAGCGACACTAGGGTGTGTCTCCCGGGTCTGGTCCGTGCGGCGGTGTGCCGCCGCTCCATCGGAGGTGACCGGCGTGCAGAGGTTCACCGGCTTAGCCGGCGCGGTGCTGGCCGCGGTGACCGCGGTGGGATTGGCCGGTTGCTCGACCGGCCCGGAGAAGGTCGCCGTCGATGTGTCGGCGGGAAGTGCCGTGCTCTCCGATGGCGAGATCCTGCGGGTGGACTTCGGGCCGCACAACGCCGGGATCGGCAACTCCTGGTATCTGACTACCGAGCCGGACCGGGCGGTGCTGGCCGACCGCGGTCAGGACGTGGATCGGGAATGCGAGATGCCGGGCTGCGACGGGACGCTGCACTGGGAGTTCGCTGCGGTAGCACCCGGGCAGACCACGCTGGTGTTCCGCTACTGCTACCGGTCCCGCCCGGACGACTGCGACCCGGGGCCGGACCGCGGGCCGGCGGATCCGGTCACGCTCTTGGTGACGGTGCGCTAGATCTCGTGGCTAGATCTCCTGGCTAGATCTCCTGCCAGGAGACGTCGATCTCGTCGCGGTCGCCGAGCGCCGTGCGTAGCAGCTTGACCAGGCCCTCGTCCACGGCCTGGTCCTCGAGCATGTCCACGGTGTCCACATTGAGGTAATAGTCGCGATCGTCCAACGACTCTTCCTCGAGCGCGTCGGTCAGCTCCTGGAACTGCTCATCGGTCAAGGTGCCCAACACGCGTCCGTCGGCGGTGTCGATGAGCTGGTAGGGCATGGAGTCTCCTTGGTGGCGCGGGCGAGCGCCATCATGACTCAGCCGGCAGCCGGTCGCAACAGCAGCCCGCGAACCTGACCGCGGGCGACCGGTCGGCCCTACCCGACCCGTCGCCCGCGGCACTTGAGCTGCGGCCTTTACGGCTTAGCCCTGGTTGAGCGGGATCGCGATGTCCACGACCTGGCGGTTGTCAGGGAACTGGCCGAGCGCGCTGGCCGCACCGGTCAGCGTGATCACCCGGTAGAGCCCGTACTGCCCGCCGACCTGCACGGTCGCCAGCCCGATGGTGCCGGTGCTGGTGCCGTCCTGCAACGTGCTGTAGATGTCGAATCCGGCACCGACAGCCGCGTCGACGCCCAGCTTGCCAGTCGGAGCCAGCGAACCGGCGTTCGCCGGGGACTGGATCGCGATCTGGTCGAGCGTGCTGTCCAGGTCGAACAGCGTCGTCGCGGTGTTCGGGTCCAGGTCGTTGTTGGTGTAGGCGGCAGCGGTCACACCGGCCGCGGCGGTGGTCGCCGGCGGGTAGGTGAGCATGCCGTCCTCGACCGTCACGCCAGGTGCCGGTGCGCCGTTCGGGTCGTCGATGTTGTGGCGCAGGTTCTGACCGGCGTCACTGATGACCCGCAGCCGGTTCGCCGCCGGGTTGAAGTCGACCCCGAACGCGGTGCCCCGCAGCGCGACGCTGAGCTGGGAGACCTTGGTCGCCCGCGCGGTACGGGTGCTGATGGTGTAGATGCCGCCGGAGTCGCTGACGCCGTACAGCTTCCCGTCCTGCACCCGGTAGTCGATACCGATCAGGCTGTCGTCCCCGGACAGACCGCTGACCTTGCCGATGTTGAGCATGTTCCGCGGGTTGCTGGCCAGGAACGCGACCAGCCGGTCACGGTCGGTCAGCCCGACGACCACCAGCCGAGGCGAGGACACCTGCTGCTGGCTGCCCGCAAGGGCGATCTGCCGGCCACTTCCATCGTTGCTTTCGACCGCTGCGATGGTCACGGCAGCGCCGAGACCGACCGCCAGCAGGCCACTGATAACTGCTCTGCGCATGGGTGCGCCTCCCTGTTCGGGCTGTTGACATGTCTGTCTGGCGGTACCTGGTATTCGGTGCCGGGGCGGAGCCCGGATTGGCCCGATATCGCGCGGATGTATCGGCTGGAAAGTTTCTGGAAAGGTCGATGCCGCACGATGGCGGCATGAGCGTCGAGGTAGTGCGTGCCAAGCACCCGGACTGGCAGGTTTGGCAGTCCCGGGGTGGCTCGTGGTGGGCCACCCGCCGGTCCAGCCGCAGCCTGCCGAACGGCGCGAGCCGGACCGTCGGGGACGCCCGCTCGCTGGAGGAGCTCGACGCGCTGATCGAGGCCGACGAGGCATTCCTCGCCGAGCACAGCCACCTCGCTCCCGCCTAACCGCCCGAAAAGTCCGCGTTCGCCGGTTCGGGCAACCGCCCGCGAGTCCGGCAGACAAGATCGCCTATCGGTTGTACGGTGCAACCGGAGGTGGGGCGCGAGGTGGACGGTCCGGAACCGACCTCGGCAGCGACAAGCCGGTTAGTACTCACCGACGACGATCTGCGCCGGATCACGGCAGCGGTCCGCGACGGGTTCGTCCGTAAGTCGGACCCTCCGAAGGGCAGGCAGGTTCTGCGGTCCTGGATCGCACCGCTGACCGGCTTCGCGATCCTGCTTGCGGCCTGGCTCGTGCTCACCCACTGGCGCCCGCCGATCGAGCCACGGGTGCGCGCGACCAGCCTTCCGGCAACCGAGATGCTCGACCATCCGGCCGGCGGTGGCCCGGTTCGATGGCGGGTGGTGGGAGCCCAGGCGCAGTCCCTAATCGTCACCGGTCCGCAGACCATCTCGTTGCCGGTCGACCTGCCGCTGGCCACGTCGGAGTGCGCAGCACTGGCCACAGAGCTCGGCGGGCAGTGCGCCGAGGCGATCAGCACGGTGCTGATCCCGGCCTCGGTCGCGATCTCCTGGTCCACCCCGCAACCGGTCAGTCTGATTCCGAGCATGGGCGATCCGCCGCCGGACGCCGGCCAGCGACTACGAACCGCCAGGTCGCTGCGGTTGAGCCTGGTCAATCCGGCCGGCCGGACAACCGACGGTAGCGCCGATCCGCCGAGCACCCCGGCACCACCAGCCGGCCCGTCCGGTCAGCCGGCCGCGGCAACCCGTCCGCAACTGTCCATCTGGGCCGACACCACCGGACATCCGGCGCAGCGCTGGTGCTTCGACTACGCACCGACCGCTCCGGCGACGCTGTCCATCGCAGTGGGCAACCGGCAGACCAGCCGGCAGCTGCGCCCGGACAGCGCAACCAACTTCGGCTGCAGCGGGCTCCAGCTGCTGGTGCAGCCGGGAGCGGCCGCCTCCGGTGGCCGAGCCCTACCGCCGCTGGTAACTCTGGGCGGTCTTACCTCGATCCAGGTCCACACCGAGGCCACCCAGATCAACCTGTCCGATCTCACCGGCAACCTGGTGCTGGAACCCGACCGGATCAAGGTGTTCGAAACCCCGACCGCAGCAGCGATCCAGGCCTCGTCGACCATCGCCACCGATCTGAACATCCAGGCCGGATCGGCCTCGCTGGCGCTGGTCGGGCACGACGTGACCAGCATCGACACCGGCGAGGGCAACCTGGTCCGGACCGCGTGGGAGCGGCAGAAGGAGCTCGCACTCCCGATCTTCCTCGGTCTGGTCGGGCTGATGACCCCCCTGCTCGGCGCCGCCTACAAGAACACGTTCGACTACCTGGTCGCCCAGCCCACGCTGCTGCGCCGGAACCTGCGCCGGGTCGGCCGGTGGCTTTGGTGGCCGGTCCGGGCAATCACCCCGCGCCGGCGACCACCGACTCCACCGGGACAGCTCGACCCGCCGGCCACCGAGGCGGGCGGATGAACCGGCGCTGGCTCGGACCGGCCACCGCGCTGCTCGCGCTCGCGGTGCTCGGATCGGGCGGGTGCGGGGGAGATGAGCCGACCAGCCGCGGCACCTCGCCACCTCCGGTGACGCCGACGCCAACCCCATCCACGCCAGGCCCGACGCCGACCACGCCCAGTCCCCCGGCCGGCTGCGGCACCGACCTGCTGGGCGCGGACCGCCCTTCGGTGCAGCTCCAACCGCCAGGTGCGACGGCCAGGACGGATGTCGGCACGGCCGGACCGTTCCCGTGCGGGTCCCGGGTCTGGGTGGACGGCGGCGGTGTCGGCGCCGTGCTGTTCACCGACCAGGGGGCATGCAACCTGGTGCAGAACACCGGGGCCAAGCCGGCCACCGCGGTGGTGCGAGCGCCGGACGGGACGATGCTGCGGCTCGATCAGGGCTCGGCGACCTGCACGCTGGGCCAACCGATCCTGGTGTGCGCACCCGGTTCGATCACCCCGACCAGCCCGTTCACCCAGGTGGTGACGACCTGCGACCCGGATCCGGTGTTCCGGGTCGCGGTGTTCGCCGGCACCGCGACGGTGCTGACGCCGGCCGGTGAGGAGCTGGGAATGGGCCCCGGCCAGCAGCTCGAGTGCGACCCGACCCAGTGCTCGGGCACCACGACCAACAGCGACGCGCAGTTCTCCGCCGAGGATCGGCAGGCGTTCAGCGGCCAGCTCAGAGAGCTCGAGCTGACCCCGAACAGCCTAGGGACTGGCTAACCAAATCCGTAGAAATCCGGTTTCTTCCGGCTCCGGGCCTCCGCCCGGCCGGGGTACCTGCCGATATATCAAGGGGCAGGAATTGCCCGTGACGACGGCCAGCGTCCCGGTGCGGAGAAGCCATGAACATGGAGACCGAAGCGCTACGCCAGCGCTATCCAGGTTGGCAGGTATGGCAGTCAGATCGTGGGTTCTGGTGGGCGACCCGTCGGCACACCAGGAATCTCCCGTCCTCGGTGAGCCTGACCGTCGGCGACGTAAGCAGCACCGACGAGCTGGCCAGCCTGATCGAGGCGGACGAGGCCGAACTGGCCAACCATCACAGTGGTCTGTACGGCTGGATCGCGTCCGGCCAGCTCGCCGAGTCCTGCTAGCGGACAGGCTCCGCCGGCTCGTCGAGATGACCTTCGGCGAGCACCAGGTTGACCACATGCGGTGGTCGGACCACGACATCACACACGATCCGGCCGGCTACCGCCCGCTTGACCTTCGGTGCGGCCAGCGCCAGCCCGCGTAGCTCGGCCGCACCGATCGACGGCGGCACCGTGAGCCGCTCCCGGACGGTGCCGTCGACCTGGACCACGCAGGTCACGGTCCGCTCCACCACCAGCTCCGGATCGAAGGCCGGCCAGCCCGCCGACAGCACGGATGGCTGGTGGCCGAGCGCCGCCCAGACCTCCTCCGCGGTGTACGGCGCCAGACAGGACAGCATCCGGGCCAGCGCCTCGGCGCCTTCGCGCAGCGCCGGCGACTCCGGCCGGGCGGCAACTGCCTTACGCAGCACGCCGGTCAGCGACATCAGCCGGGCTACCGCGACGTTGAACCGGTGCTCTCGCATCGCCCCCGTGGTCTCGGCGATCAGCCGGTGCACCGAGGTGCGCAGCGCCAGCTCGGGACCGGCGGTTGCCGCCGCCGGGTCGGGCTGCTCGCCGCCGGGCCGCTCGCTGCCGGGCCGCTCGGTTCCGGACCGCTCGTTGCCGGACAGCACCGCGGGTCCGATGTCGGCGGCCAGCCGGCGCACCCGGGCCAGCCAGCGCACCGAGCCGGTCGGCGACACGTCGGCCCAGTCGATGTCGTCCTCCGGCGGTCCGGCGAACAGCATCGTGATCCGCACCCCGTCCGGGCCGTACTCGTCCAGCTGCGAGGCCAGGTCGACCATGTTGCCCAGGCTCTTGCTCATCGCCCGGCCGTGCATGACGACCTGACCCTGGTTGGTCAGCCGCAGGAACGGCTCGGTGAATCCGACCAGGCCCAGGTCGTAGAGCACCTTGGTGATGAACCGCGCGTAGAGCAGATGGCCGGTTGCGTGCTCCTTGCCACCGACGTACTCGTCGACCGGAAGCCACCGCTCGACCCCCCGCGGGTCGAACGGTCCGTCCTGGTAACCCGGGTTGGGGTAGCGCAGGAAATACCAGGAGGAGTCCACGAACGTGTCCATCGTGTCCGGATCCCGCCGGGCCGGACCGCCGCACGCCGGGCAGACGGTGTGGATCCAGTCGGCGGCCATCTCCAGCGGGGTCGACCCGCCGGACGGCCGCAGCGCCGGACCGGACAGCTCGGGTAGCCGGATCGGCAGCTCCTTGTCCGGCACCGGCACCAGCCCGCAGTCCGGGCAGTGCACGATCGGGATCGGAGTGCCCCAGTACCGCTGGCGGGAGATCAGCCAGTCCCGCAGCCGGTAGCTGACGGTGCCGTCCGGCTCCTCGGTGCGGCCGATCCAGTTGCGCTGCATGGCCAGCACGTCGGCCGGCCAGCCGGCCTGCCCGTCCGCTCCGGTCAGCCCGGCTTTCTTGGTCAACAGAGCCATGTCGGCCAGCAGCCGGTCGGCATACTCGGTGATCCGGAAGAACCATTGGGTCAGCTCCCGCTCGACCACCGGGTTGCCGCACCGCTCGCACCTGCCGTCGATCACCTGCTCGTTGGCCAGCACGGTCTCGTCGGTGGGGCACCAGTTCACCGGGGCGTTCTGCCGGTAGGCCAGCCCGCGCTCGAACAGCCGCAGGAACAGCCACTGGTTCCACCGGTAGTACTCCGGGTCGGAGGTGTGTAGCCGGGTCCGCCAGTCGAACGAGATGCCAAGCCGGCGGAACGAGGCGGCCTGGACCGCGATGTTGGCGTAGGTCCAGGCCCGCGGGTCCAGCCCGCGGCGGCGGGCGGCGTTCTCCGCCGGCAGGCCGAACGAGTCCCAGCCGACCGGGTTGAGCACGTTGTGACCCTGCGCCCGCTCGAACCGGGCGATCGCATCCACGATCGGATACGCCTCGCCGTGACCCATGTGCAGGTCACCGGACGGGTAGGCGAACATGCCGACCACGTACTTCCGCGGGCGCTCGTCGCCCGCCGCCGGGTCGGGGGCGACCAGGCCGGTCGCCTCGCACAGGTGCTGCTCGCGCCATAGTCGGCGCCACTGTCCGCCGGGCTCGTCGTCCTCGGTCGGGCTTAGGTCTCGCATCGGTCGTCCTCCGCTCGCGGCGTTTCCGGGTAACAAAAAGATCCCTTGGCATCAAGGGATCCCGCGCTGACCTGGTGGTTGTCGTCAGCGCGGCTACACGAGGAGCTCGATTCGGATCGGTCGCATGTGCTGGACGATAGCAACCAGCTCGGGCCGGGTCGAGGCAGCACGTCGGTGATGCTGCCTCGACCCGGTATCTGGCCCACCTGACGAGCCGGCGGGTGGCTCTAGTTGACGACCATCGTGGACATCAACAGATCATGATCGGACCAGGTGGAGGCGGCGTTCACAAAGCAGCTGAACGCGGAGTGACCGCCGGCATTGGCGAAGATGTAGTCGATCTTGCGGTGGTTGAGCAGCACGATCGGGAACGTGTCGGCCCCGTCCCGCGAGCCGTACTCGCGCTCGTCGCACTCCCAGTTCGACACGTACAGCGGCACCAACGTGGGCTGCCGGGCCGTGCTGGCGTACGGCGTGCCGTTGCGGTCCGGCGGGTCCCAGTTGAGGTCGCCGCCGGTGATGGCCCGATAGCCGTAGCTGGTGTTGGTCCGGTTGAGATCGGCCATCCACTGCGCCTGCTGGGCCTTGTAGCTGCGGTCCGGGTCGTCGCCCTCGGAGGAGAAGTGCGCGTTGCACACGTAGATCCCGCGGGACGCCTGCTGCACGCAGATCGCCTTGCGCTGCTCCAGGCCCGGCGGGGAGGGCAGCGACTCGGTCCACGACCTCGTGATCTTTCCGCGAATGGCGATCAGCACCCCGTAGTAGCCGCCGGCCCGCGGGCAGGTGATCCAGTTGTTGTTACTTGTGACGTAGCCGAACGCCACGGTCCAGCCGCTACCCAGCTTGCTGCGCAAGTTCGTCTCGTGCGACGTGCACACCTCCTGCAGCATGACCACGTCGGCGCCGTAGGTGTTGATCCGGTTGATTACCCGGTCGACCAGCACGGTCGGTTGGGTCTCCAGCTTGCAGTGGGTGGCATCGCCACAGATGTTCCAGCTCATGATGTCGATCGCATCGCCCGGTGTGGCGCACGGCGTCCAGGCCGGCGAGTTGGCCCAGTAGTTGAGCTGTGACCAGGTCTGTGGCCCGATGATGCCGTCCACGGTGATCCGAGCGCACCGCTGGAACGTGCGGGTCGCGGCGTCGGTCTTGGCGCCGAACGCGCCGTCCACGACCAGCCGAGGGTCCAGCGAGTCGATGGCCAGCGAATAGTTCAGGTAGCACTGGGCCTGCCGGACCGCGGCACCCGAGCTGCCGATCTTGATGGTCGGCCGGGACGTGGTGTAGGTGCACCGATCGGCGGCCGTGGTGACGCCCTCCCCCGCCGCCGCCGCCGGCCTCGGTTTGGGCTGGGTGCCGGCCGAGACTGCGCCGCCGCTGGCGACGCTGGGCACCAAAAGCCCCAGACACCCGACCAGCACGGTAAGCAAGCGTGCCGAGGTTGGTAACCGCATGGCTCCTCCCGGACAGTTGATGCGGCCGCGAGACACACCGAGCCTGCCGGATTGTCCTTACCGCCGGCTTACCAACCGATACACACTGATCTCCTATGGCTACCGACCTCCGGTTGATCCTGACTGTGCAGGCCGTCAGGGCGCTCGGCTACGGCTTCGGCTCCGTGCTGCTCGGCACCACCCTGGCGGCCAGCGGGCTCAGCGCGGGCGAGGTCGGGCTGGTGTTCGCCGCGATCATCGCCGGGATGGCGGCCGGCTCGCTGGTCGTGGGGCGGTACGCCGATCGGGTCGGCCGGCGCCGGACCTACCTTGGGCTGCTCGCGGTGATGGGGCTGGCCGGCGCCGCGTTCGCGCTCACCGACGCGGTCTGGCTGCTCGTCCTGGCAGCGCTCACCGGCACGCTGTCCACCGACTCGAACGAGTCCGGCCCGATGACCACGCTCGAGCAGTCGATGCTCGCCGGCACCGCACCCGGTGGTCGGACACGTGCGTTCGGCCGCTACAACGCGGTCGCCTACCTGGCCGGTGCGGCCGGCGCGTTGCTGGCCGCGCTTCCCGGTGCGATCCGGCACACCTGGGCCTGGGCGCCGGCCGAGCAGCGCTGGCTGCTCGCGTTCCCGATCCTGGCGGCCGGGGCCATGCTGGTCGCGGCCCGGCTCAGCGACACGGTCGAGCTGTCCGCGACCGGGGCCCCGGCAGCCGTCGGTGCGCCCGCCGCTTCCGACGCTACCGCTGCGGCAGTCGGCGCGATCTCGCCCGCGGTCCGCCGGCTCGCGGCGCTGTTCGCGCTGGACGCATTCGCCGGCGGTTTCATCGTGCAGGCGTTCATCGTGTTCTGGTTCGGCCGGGCGTTCGGCGCCAGCACGCAGACCATGGGCGTGGTGTTCTTCACGGTGGGGCTGCTGCAGGCCGGGTCGTCGATCCTGGCCGGCCGGCTGGCCGGACGGATCGGCCTGCTACCGACCATGGTCTTCACCCACATCCCGTCCAACGTGTTGCTGTGCCTGATCCCGGTGGCCGGATCGCTGCCGGTCGCGATCGGCCTGCTGCTGGCCAGGGCCACGCTGTCCCAGATGGACGTGCCCGCTCGGCAGGCGTACGTGGTCTCGGTGGTCGACCCGGCGTCGCGAACCGCGGCGGCCGCCTACACCAACTCGGCGCGCTACCTCGGTCGTCCGGCCGGAGCGGCCCTGGCCGGATCGGTGATGGGTGGGGTCGGACTAGCCGCACCGTTCCTGCTCGCCGGTGGCCTGAAGATTGTCTACGACCTGGCGTTGTGGGTCTCGTTCCGATCCATGGCGATCCGGCCGGACTAGCCACCCGGCCGGGTGGTCCTCCGCGCTCTACGGCGATCACGGTGAGATGATCCAACCGTGCTAGGAGCGTTCCTGCTCGGGGCGGCCGCTGCGTCGTCGCTGCTGGTGGGCGCACTGATCGCGCTGGTTTTCCGGATCCGGCCGCGGATTCTCGGCCTGATCATGGCGTTCGGGGTCGGCGTGCTCGTCAGCGCGGTCGCCTACGACCTGGTCGCGGACTCGTTCCAGGTCTCCGGCGGGGAGGGGATCGCGCTCGGCCTGCTCTGCGGCGCGCTGACGTTCTTCGTCGGCGACCTGTACATCGACCGGGCCGGTGGCGACAAGCGCAAGTCGATGATGGGTGGCCACCAGGACACCGGAGCGCGAGCCATCGTCCTGGGCACCGTGCTGGACGGGGTGCCGGAGTCGGCGGTGCTCGGGCTGTCGCTGCTGGTCGGCGAGGGGGTCAGCGTCACAATGCTGGCCGCGGTGTTCCTGTCCAACCTGCCCGAGGCGATGGGAGCAACCGCGGGGCTGCGCGCGTCCGGGCAGCCGGCCGCAAAGACGGTGCGGATGTGGGTGCTGGTGGTGCTGGTCTCGGGCGCCGCTGCGGCGCTCGGTTTCGGCCTGCTCGACGGCGCCTCACCCGGCATGGTCGCGTTCGTACAGTCGTTCGCGGCCGGGGCGATCCTGACCATGCTGGTCGACACGATGGTGCCGGAGGCATACGAGCACGCCGGGCCGGTAGTCGGTCTGGTCACCACGCTCGGCTTCGCGATCGCGTTCGGCTTCGCGTCGCTCGAGGTGATCGGCAAGGGCTGACCCCCGCGGTCGCCCCGACTGTGCGCACCGCCGGGGCGGCCGACGTTCGCTACATCCGGCTCTGTCTCGGCCCGACGAACTCGGCCAGCCAGTCGAGCAGCGGATCGAGCACGTGCCAGCCGGCCCGCACCCGGTCGAGCGCCTCCCGGGTGTGGATCCAGCCGTCGGACGGCCAGCCCTGCTTGGCGACCAGGGTCCGGTGCCGGAGCAGGTCGGCCCGCGGATGGTCGGCCGGCACCCCGCGCGGGGTGCGTTGCAACCGTTGCCCGCCGATCGTGAACCCGGCCGCCCTGGCCAGCTCTACCGCATCCACCAGCTCCTTGCCGGCCGGCCCGTCGACCGCGGCCCGGAACCGGTCGACCTGGTCGGGGCTGCTGCGCAACCAGCCGCCGCGGAGCAGCAAACCGTCTCCGGACAGCGTGACCCCGAGCTCGATCCGGACCTGGGCTAGGGTCAACACCGTTTAGTTAAGGGACGCGATGTGGTAGTGGGGTGGGTGCTGGGGTTGGGACCAGCCCAAGTGGCAGGAGCGTTTGACCTGCCACTTGGGCATCT
>JAKEEW010000868.1 GCA_022616375.1 Sporichthyaceae bacterium | reverse complement strand
GGGCCGGTCCTCTCCGACAGGCGGGTCCTGCTGCGGGCGTGGCGTGGCGACGATGCCGAGTGGTACGCGGCGGCGGTGCCCGACCCGGAGATACAGCGCTTCACCTCCGAGCCTCCCACGCTCACCGCCATGCAGGTCCGCACGGCGATCGACGCGCTGGCCGAGGCGCCTGACCTGGTCGGGCTCGTGATCTGCGATGCCGCATCCGGGCGGCGGCTTGGCAACATCGGCCTGCGCCGGCTCGGGGACGGCATGACCGGCGAGGTCAGCTACGGGGTCGCGGCCGAAGGCCGCGGTCGGGGTGTCGCGACGGCGGCGCTGCGACTGCTCACCGTGTGGGCGACCACGACACTCGGCCTGTCCGAGGTTCGTCTGTGGTGCCATGCCGGCAACATCGCGTCACGGCGCGTGGCCGAGCGGGCCGGCTACCAGCGCGCACCCACGCACGACGGGCATCGCGTCGTGAAGGGCGACACCTGGCCCGTGGTCGGCTACACCTTCCGCGGCCTTGGCCAGGACGCTCCCTCGCAGAACGACGAACGCGGTGACAAGGATGTCTCATGATATATCGATGTATTGATATATCTATGTATCCCTGTATTGCGGTATCCCTGTATTGCGGCATCGATGAGGCGGCCCGTCGTCAAGCGAAGGCGGAGACGGAGGCGGCGGCGATGAGCGGCACGGCCGACCGCCAGCAAGGATGCCTGGCCTGCGAGCTGCTCACCGGGCGGCGCCGCTACCCGGTGGTCGCCTGTACCGGAGCGCCCACTGGGCGGTGGAGCATCGCGTCGGCCCGCTCGGGTTGGGGACCATGATCGTCAAGCCGACCCGGCACGTCGTGCATGTCGCCGAGCTCGGACCCCTGCTGCGCCGGACCGCCGCGGCGGTCTCCGCGGTGCTCGATCCCGACCGGGTCTACGGGTGCCTCTGGTCGCATGCGGGTGCCACCCTAGGCCATATCTCCATTTCGTGGTCCAACCGGTCACCAGGGTGGCTATGGCCCGCTACGGCACCCATGGGCCGAGCCTGCAGGTCGCGATGTTCACCCAGGACGCGACCCCGCCCGAGGCTGAGGTCGTGGCGGTCTGCGATCGGGACCGGGCGCACCTGTGACGACCGCGATCGGTCCGGCTTGACAGCTCGGCTCCTTATGCCTCGCAGCCCG
>JAKEEW010000867.1 GCA_022616375.1 Sporichthyaceae bacterium | reverse complement strand
TGGCGGCGTTGCGCTCGATGGATCCGTCCCGGCCGGCGCTGGGCCGACTGTTGTGGGGGGCGGCGTACAAGGCCGGGTGCCGGGCTCGGAGCCGGCGCGTTCCGGTTCCGGTTCCGTCAGAGTTGTGGGATTCGGTGGCGCCGCCGATGCCGTTCGGACATCCGGATCTGGTCCTGGCCGACGCGGTCGGGTCTGGCGTGATCGATGCCTTCGACGCGGAGCTGATCGGGCGGACCCGCATCGAGAACCAACGGCTAACCCAGGCGGCCGCGGACCTCGGTATGCCCTACCAGGCGGCCCGGCGACGCCGCGCCCGCGCCGAGCGCCTGCTGGTCGCGGCGATCACGCACGGGCGGCTGGCCGGGCCCGGCGTCTACCAGCTGCTGCACCCTGACGCTGCCTAGCCGAATGTAGACATGATCACGACAATCCGGCGAATTTGCGCCCCCGCTGACCTGCGGTTTGTCCCAAAACACCGTCAAATCGGGTGTTGGTAGGTGCCGGGGCCCTCAACCCGACCGGCCCGAGACACCTGGTGCCGCCCGCCTTTCCCGCCCTTCCCGGCGGACGCGCAACGGGAATCTCGGGACCCGGTACCGGCGCGGACAGTCCGCACTGCGCGACCCCGGTTGAGGACCCCGGCCCACAGACCGGGCCGGAGCGAACGCGAAGGAGGCAGCCGTGCCGAACCGGACCGCGAGCCATCGGCGCCGCGTCCTCGATCGGCGATGGGGGCGCGTGCTGGTACTGGCCGGGCTGATCTGCCTGGCCGTGGTTGTCGTGGCCGCTCCAGCCAACGCGGCCGACCTCACTGCGGCGCAGCCGTCACCGGCACAGCCGCCGCCGGCCTCGTTGGAGCAGGTGATCGACCGGTTGCGCGCCTATGTGGTGACGCTGCTGGCCGGGTTGGCCACCCTGTTCGCCACGGTGGGTGGGGTGCGCTACCTGATGGCCGGGTCGGATCCGACCGAGGTCGCCAAGGCCAAGTCGGCGTTGAAGTTCGCAGCAGTGGGCTATGGGGTGGCGGTGTTGGCGCCGCTGCTGGTGAACATCCTCAAGGGCATTGTGGGTGGCCCGTGACCAGCCGACGCAAGCAGCCGGCTGGTGCTGGGCCGTGGCTACGGTGGGCGCGGCGGCTGGTGGCTGCCGGGCCGCTCGCGCCCACCGCCTTCCTGCTCCTCAGTGGGCTGTCGTGCCTGGCGGTGGTCGGGATCGGGTCCTCGCCGGCCCACGCCAGCATCGCCACCCAACCGACCCCGGCACCGACGCCGGCCTCGTCGCCGCCGGAGGTCGTGGTGGTGCCAGGTGGTCCGCCGGTACCGACTGAACCCGCAGGGGTGCCACCCGAGCTGGAAACCCCGGGAGAGGCCGACGACCCGTCGTGGTGGGACCTGGGTGGGCGGGTGCGCAAGGCGATCACCGACTGGCTCTCGGATGTGGTCACCGACGGGATCCGCTCTACCACTGGGCTGTTGGCCGGGTTGTTGCACACCCCCGACCCGCGTGCGGATGCCCGGGTGCGGCAGCTGTGGCTGTCCAGCCTGGTCATCGCCGACACCTTTTACCTGCTGCTAGTGCTGGTCGGGGCGATCATCTTGGCCGGGCACGAGACCCTGCAAACCCGCTACGCCGCCGGGCAGATCGCCCCCCGCCTGGTAGTGGGAATGGTGGCCGCGCACGCCTCATTGAGCGTGGTCGGCGAGATCGTCGCGCTCGGGAACTCGGTGTCGGTGGCGCTGCTGACCAACCGGGTCGACCCCGCCGAGGTGAGCCTGCGGCTGCGCGACACGTTGGAGTCCTGGCTGCTGGGAGCCAACAGCGCGTTCGTGATCCTGCTCGGGCTGGCCGCCCTCGTGCTGATTGTCGCGGTCGGGTTCACCGTCATCGTCCGCCACGCCCTGATCCTGATCCTGGCCGCCGCCGCACCGCTGGCGTTGGCCTGCCACGCCCTACCGCACACCGAGGCCGCCGCCCGGCTGTGGTGGAAGGCCACCACCGGGCTGCTGCTCGCCCAAGCCGGGCAGGCGTTGGCGCTGGTCACCTTGGAGCGTGTGGTGCTCACCTCCGGGCCGCGGCTGGTCCCGTTCGGCGGGATCACCTCCGACCTACTCATCGTCATCGGGCTGCTGTACGTGATGCTGCGCATCCCTGGCTGGGCCGCCAAGGCCGCCTTCCGCGGCGGCGGTTTCGGGCTGGGCCGGCTCGTCACCTACGCCGTCGTGCACAGCGTCATCCGCGACACCATCCGATCCGGGATGCGCGCGACCGGCCGCGCCTGGCGCCGCGGTGAACAGCCCCTGCCTCGGGGCGGCGGGCCGGTCCGCGGCCACGACGGCCTCGGCGGCTATGGCCGA
>JAKEEW010000866.1 GCA_022616375.1 Sporichthyaceae bacterium | reverse complement strand
TGATCGTGGCGCACTCCTCGCTCACCAAACAGCCGGCCGGGCGGGTCTTCCTCAAGTGCGGCCGCTTCCTGGTCGAGCTGCGCTGACCGGCCATGACCAGCCCGGCCAGGAGGTATCGACGGGCTGAACCCGCCACGTCCGTGCCATACACTGGCCGGCAACTGATGGTGGGATGTGAGGCGATGGCGTCGCGGCAGCCGATCGATCCGGCCTGGTGGGACCGGGAGGAGATCGACGGTGTTCCCCTCCGCCAAGCCCTGGCCGACCGGGACATCAAAACGATCTTCAACTTCGTGCACCGCCGGGGCTGGAGCTGGGCCGCCATCGCCCAAGCCACCGACATAGGCGAGCAACGAGTACGCGAGATCGCCAGTGGGCGGCGGCGTATCGAAAACTATGATGTCTATGTCCGAGTCGCCGTTGGGTTGAGCATTCCGCGCGACTACCTCGGTGTCGGACTGCGCCCAGCGGGCGAGCCAACACGACCGACCACCACGGACGGGGCCGACGCGGTGGTCGAGCTGGCCGATAGCGAGTTGGCCGATAGCGAGTTGGCCGATAGCCTCACCTCGACGGTGAGGAGCGCCATCGACCGTGCCGTCCCAGCGGTGGCGGACCACTGTGGGCCCGACCTGGTCTGGTTTCGCAGCGAGGTGATGCGGGCGTGGGCCGAGCGTCGGCGAAGCGGCCACCGCGACACCAACGTCGTGCTGGTCGCGGGGTTCGCCGGCTCGGGCAAGACCGAGTTCGCCAGGTTTCTCAGTGGCATCACCGGCTGGGCGCTGCTGGACAAGGATGTGCTGACGCGGCCGATGACCGAGGGCATGCTGTCCGCGCTGGGCGGCGACCCCAACGATCGGCACACCGAGCTGTACCGCACCCGGGTGCGGCCGATCGAGTACCGATGCCTGAGCAGCGCGGCCTTCACCAACGTGGACAACCGGGTCTCCACCGTGGTCACCGCGCCGTTCCTGGCCGAGGTCGCCGACGGGCAATGGCTGCGGCGCTTCATTTGTCGGTGTGCCAACGCGGGGGCACACGTCGAGGTTGTCTGGGTCGATGCGGACATCGACACCATGCACACCTACCTCCAGGTGCGTGATGCAGCCCGTGACACTTGGAAGCTCAACCACTGGCAGGACTATCTCAGCTCGATCAACCTCGACCTTCGGCCACAGGT
>JAKEEW010000865.1 GCA_022616375.1 Sporichthyaceae bacterium | reverse complement strand
GACGATCCCGCGGGGCCCGAAGTGCCCGGACTGGAATTGGGGCCCCAGAAGGCCGGGCGGGTCGTTGTCGACGATCACGTCCATCGGGACGTGGATCGCCGTACCGAGCGCCGGGTCGCTGATCGACTCGGCCGTCTGCGTGTACGCCCACGGCATCTGGATCGAGTGGGCCTGGCGGATCACCCCGCCTTGGACGGTGCCGTCGCCGGGTAGTTGACCGGCCGCAGTCCGGAGATCACCGCCGACGAACAGGTCAGCGTGCGCGCCGGACAGCTCGAGGTCGACGCCGCCACGCTGCTCCAGGACACGCACCGGGCCGGCGGCGTCGCTGGCCCCGGTGAGACGGCCGATCTTGGCCATGTCAGCGGATGGCGGCCCACCACGCGGGCGCAACGGTTCCGCCGGTGTTGGCGGCAGGGTCGATGCTGGCCGGCAGCGACGTGAGGCCGGTGCCGGCGCGTGCGAACCGGTATCGTTCCACCGGCAGGCCGACGTTGTGTCGGTTCAGCAAACCGGTCTGGCTGCGATGCATCTGCGGTGGTGTGACGGCGTTGAACAGGAACGCCGCCCACACGAACCCGGCCGGCACCTTGACTGGCCCGACCGTCGTCGTCTTGACCCCCGTCGTGGTGATGTCCGAATCGACGCCCACCGACGCCAACCGGGTGCCGGCCGGGCTGTAGAGGCCCACGAAATTCTGACCGCCGGTCGGGGTGGTGGCCACGGTGGACACCAGCCACAGCAGGTCACTGATGACAGCTGGGGCCCGGAACTGCTGTTTGACCAGATACAGCGACCCGCTGACCGTCACCGTCGCGGCCTCAGTACCCGCGGGGTCGAACGACCACGAGATCAGGTCATGGTCAGCCGGTGTCGCTTCTCCGAGCGACCCTCCACCCGCATGCAAGGCACCACCGATGAGGTCGATGCTGACACCGCCACGCAGCTCCGTGACCGGCATCTGCACGCCGGCCTCCATCGGGCCACCAAGCCGCGTGATCTTGCCCACAGCCCGTGCCTAGCCGGTCTCGGTGTCGGCAAGCTCCGAAACAAGTTCGAT
>JAKEEW010000864.1 GCA_022616375.1 Sporichthyaceae bacterium | reverse complement strand
TTGACAGCCGGCCTGCTCGCCCGTCCACCCAACGCTGTGCTCTCGCCCAGATCCTCGTTGAGCATCAGCCAGGCCACATGCTTGACCGGCTCACGGAACGCTTCCGGGACGGTGGTCATCGGCAGGTTGAGCGGTTTGGCGTGGGCCTCATGCAGGGCGTGGGTCAGGATCCACCGGTCGTCGCCGAAGCGCGATAGTCGGGTCGGGTCCACGCCCGGGCGCAGGGGCCGGTTGGCCAGCACCAGCGTGTCCGGGGCCGGGCGTCGCACCTTGCCCCGGGCCGGCAGTGGGCGTATCGCGGCTGCGATGCTCATGTCCAGTCCAGTTCTCGGCTCAGGAACCGGTCGACCAGGTTGCGCTGAGCGTCCGTGGCGTTGGCGCGGGCGTCGGCGACCGCGCCGGGCCCGTACTGGGCCAGCAGGTCCGCCAGCTGCGTCGCCGGCGTGGCGAACCGCTGCGCCCAGGCCAACGGTGTCATCCGGCCCCGGCGGGCGAGCAGCTCGTCGTGGACCAGCACCTGGACCGGCAGGTGCGCCGGAGTCGCGCGGGCGCACGGACACGACAGGCACAGCAGGAACGAGGCGGTGCAAGGACTTCCGGCCTCACCGTGTGGACTGTGCAGGTTGTCGATGCAGCCGGCGAGCACGGTGTCGAGCCGTCCCGACATCAGGTCGGCCACCGCGTCCGGGGGCATGTCCTGCGCGGCGGCGACCGTGGCCGGGTCCGACGCGGCCCGAGCCACGTCGCTGGTCGACAGCACCCGCAGTGGGCGCGACGCTCGGGCCAGGTCGACCTGCTGTGCCAGCACGGTCGCGACGAGTCGTTGGTACTCGGCGATGTTGCCGCGGTTGCGGGCAAGATACTCGTTGACCAGGGTGCGTTCGGTCTGGGCGACCGGCCGCTGGTGTAGTTCCAGGAAGGTCAGCCGCAGCCGGCGGGCGTCCAGATGCAGCAGGGGATCCTGCTCGTCTTCATTGCCCGCGGGTGGGTCACAGCGCAGGGTCGCCCCGGACCGCGACCACATGTAGATGGCCTGGGACGGCAGCCCAGCGCGGAACCCGCGCCCGTGCGGGCCGCCGCTGTTGGCATAGAACGCGAGGAGCCGGTCGGTGCCCAGCCGGGCGCGGCTGGCCTGCCCGAGGTCGACCAGGAGCGTGTAGACGCCGAACGGGGTGTCAAGCTTGTCACCACCACGACGCCCCTCCGGGGAGGCATCAAGCAGCGCGACGCTCATGTGGGCCGACCGCGACCCGCGCCGCGGCTTCACCAGGTCGACCACCGCCGACGCCAGCGTTCCCGTGTTCCCGTCCGGGCGAAGGTGCGCCACCGTCGCGGAGTCGATCGTGCTCGCGTTCTGGCCAGTGAGACAGATCAGCAGCACGGCCGCGGCGGTGACCTCGTCGTAGGTCAGGTGCAGCCCGGCCATCAGGTCGGCTGGGCCGCCATGGTCTCGCACGCTCGCGTCAGGGCGGTCGGTCCGCGGAACGTCGCCATGGCGGTCGACGTGATCGAGCAGACGTCCCCGTTCCCACGCCCGGCGGTCCGACGGGTCGACCTCGCCACTGCGCCAGGCCGCGAGGTCCGCGCGGCCCTGCCGGATGCGGGCCTCCGCCCGCCGCAGCTCACCCTTGCAGCGCGCGATGATCCGCCGGAACTCGGTCTCGCTGTAGCTGCTCACCGGATTGTCGATCTTTGGCGACGAGGCGGTGGTCAGCCGGGCCGAGAACCCGTCGGGGGCCGGCGGGTCGGCGTGGCGCAGCAGCGAACGCAAGCTGCCCAGGTCCCGG
Organism: Sporichthyaceae bacterium; assembly: GCA_022616375.1. Classification (GTDB taxonomy): domain Bacteria; phylum Actinomycetota; class Actinomycetes; order JAKEEW01; family JAKEEW01; genus JAKEEW01. Next base: position 369 of record JAKEEW010000864.1, on the reverse strand, counting down.
TGCAACGAGCGACCGCCGGCAATGACGAAGCCGTCGATATGGGCGCGGCGAAGCTGTTCGGGGCGGCGCGGCGGTCGCTGCAAAGTGGACAGATAACGGGTGAACCGCTTGAGGATCCTCAGCGCGTTGCGTTGCGACGCCGCCCGGCGAAGCGGCCCGCTCGGCCCGGTCGCCTCCGCCACGGCCACGGCGAACCACTCCCGCAACTCCCTCGACACCGGTAGCTTGGTCAGATCGATCTCATGCGGCGCTCCGCCGTCCTCCGGGAAGGCCCGAACCCGGCACTCGTCGGCGGAGACGAACAGCCGCTGCGGCTGCGTGTAGCCCGGCTGCGGCAGCACGGCCGCGCGGCCCGTCATACTTCCGCCC
>JAKEEW010000863.1 GCA_022616375.1 Sporichthyaceae bacterium | reverse complement strand
GCTACCGAGCCGCTCACCGTCAACCTGGCGGTCTCCATCCACGCCGCCGACGACCAGCTCCGTGACCAGCTTGTGCCGGTGAACCGCACCTGGCCGATCGCGGTGCTGGTCGATGCGGTCCGTGACTACCTGCACCGCACCCGCCGCCGGGTGTCGTTCGAGTACGCGCTGCTCCGCGGCGTCAACGACGGCGTCGGCCAGGCCGACCGCCTCGGTCGGCTGCTCGCGCCGCTGCGGGTGCCAGGAAGCGGCGGCCACGGCGCCCACGTCAACCTGATCCCCTACAACCCCACCCCCGCGACCGGCTTCGAGCCCCCGTCGCGCACGGCGGTGCGCCGCTTCCGCGACGCGGTCGCCGCTCACGGCGTGCCGGTGAGCGTGCGCGCCACCCGCGGAGTCGGCATCGACGCGGCCTGCGGCCAGCTCCGCACCACCGCCGGGCGGCCTGGCCGCACGGCCACGGGGTCTCAAAATCGCGACAACGGGAGCCGGCCGGATGAGGCCTGAGATGTCCGGAACTTCGGGTCTGTGGACAACTTGTTGCAGCTTCCCGAAGGCGGGTGTACATCCCCACCCACGGGCGGGGGGTCGCCGATGCGGCGTGGCGACCGGATCTTCTGGTCCGCGCAGTACTTCGGGTCTGTGGACAACTTGTTGCAGCTTCCCGAAGGCGGGTGTACATCCCCACCCACGGGCGGGGGGCCGCAATCGGCCGGAAGGCGCGGGGGCCGGGGACAACGTGCGGGCCGGAGGCAGCAGCTTGCCACGAACCGTGGTCACCGCTGGCGGAGTGTGGCCATGAGTGGGCACGGACCGCGGCGGGAGCCCACCGGAGTCGCGGTGCTCGGGTCGACCGGGTCGATCGGGGTGCAGGCGCTCGACGTGATCCGCGAGGCCGCGGGGCGGTTCCGGGTCGTGGCACTCGCAGCACGGCGCTCCGCCGCGAAGCTCGCCGCCCAGGCGCGGGAGTTCCGACCCGCCGTGGTCGCGCTGGTCGACGGCACCGAGGCCGGGGAGCTCGCCCGCGACCTGCCGGCCGGCTGCCGCCTCGAGGTCGGCCCCGGCGCGGTCGCCGGGCTCGCCGCCGCTGATGGCGCCGACGTGGTCCTCAACGGCATCACCGGGTCGGTTGGGCTGCCGCCGACCCTGCGGGCGCTGGAGGCCGGGCGGCGCCTCGCCCTCGCCAACAAGGAGAGCCTGATCGTCGGCGGCGCGCTGGTCGCCGAGCGCGCCCGACCCGGACAGATTGTCCCGGTCGACTCCGAGCATTCGGGCCTCGCCCAGTGCCTGCGCGCCGGCAGCCACGGCGAGGTCGCAAAGCTGGTGGTCACCTGCTCCGGCGGGCCATTCCGGGGCCGCTCCGCCGCCGGGCTCGCCGGCGTCACCCCCGAACAGGCCCTCGCCCACCCCACCTGGGCCATGGGTCCGGTCATCACTGTCAACTCGGCGACCTTGATGAACAAGGGCCTCGAGGTGATCGAGGCGCACCTGCTGTTCCGCGTCCCCTTTGACCGCATCGAGGTGGTCGTCCATCCACAGAGCGTCGTCCACGCGATGGTGGAGTTCCGCGACGGCGCGACCATCGCGCAACTGTCAATGCCGGACATGCGCCTGCCGATCGGCCTGGCGCTTGGCTGGCCGGAGCGCTCCGACCGACCGGTCGGACGGGTGGACTGGACCAAGCCGGCCAGGCTGGAGTTCGAGCCGGTCGACCGGGTCACGTTCCCGCTGCTGGACTTGGCGATCGCTGCTGGCAGGCAGGGCGGCACCTACCCGGCGGTGCTGAACGCCGCCAACGAAGAGGCCGTGGCCGCGTTCCTGGCGGGCCGCCTGCCCTTCCCCGGCATCGGCGAGGTGGTCGCCGCGGTGCTCGCCGAGCACCAGCCGCCGGTCCGGCTCGACCTGCAGGCGGTGCTGCGGGCGGAGCGGTGGTCGCGGCGGCGCGCCCGTACACTGGTCGATGACCTGATCGCGACCGGGAGACCAAATGAGTAGCCTGCTCGGCGTCCTGCTGTTCGTCCTCGCCCTGGTGCTGGCGATCTTTCTGCACGAAGGCGGCCATTTCGCGACCGCCAAGATGTTCGGCATGAAGGTCGAGCGGTTCTTCCTCGGGTTCGGCACCACCATCTGGTCGTTCCGGCGTGGTGAGACCGAGTACGGCATCAAGGCCCTGCCGCTCGGCGGGTTCTGCAAGATCGCCGGGATGACCCCCTATGAGCAGGACGGC
>JAKEEW010000862.1 GCA_022616375.1 Sporichthyaceae bacterium | reverse complement strand
GGCACCCAGTCGACCGGGAACTCGAACAGGTACAGGTGGTTGTCGATCACCATGACCTGGAGCGGGAAGATCAGCAGGAAGCCGGCCAGCGCGCCGAGCCGGCTGGCGATCCCCAGGACGAGGCAGACGCCGATGAGCAGCTCGGTCGCGGTCAGGAAGTACGACCATGGCGTCCAGTGGGCCAGGACGATCTCGTTGTAGAACCACTTCAGCGGGGCGGCGGCGTGCGACTCCGGCCCCGCGTACCTGGTCAGCAGCCCGCGGGCGGTCTGCTTGGGGATCAGCCCGAAGGACACCGGGCCGAGGTCGCCGCCGTTCTTCTCGATGAGCTTGGCGAGCCCGTTCACCCCGAAGATCAGCCCGGTGAAGATCCGGAACGCCGCCAGCCCCTTGGCCGCCGCGACCAGCGACGCCGGCGCCCGCTGGGCCGTCGGCCGGGCCGTCGCTTCCGCAGCATCCGCCATCGGCGAGCCTTTCGATTCGGTCGGTCGTCGTGAGCCCGATCTTAGCCCGCGAGATCCGTGCCACGGCCTTACAGCCCGCGAACGATCCGAGGTCCGATCCCGCGCCGGAGGCCGCGGCCCGAAGTCAGCCAGGTCAGCCGCCGAGCGGGATCACCGCGAGGTCCTCGTAGCACGCGCCGCGCGGGGAGGACCGGTCGGCGACCAGCGCCAGCGCCTGCGCCGTCCACGACGCCGACACCGCGAGCCCCGCCAGCGTGTTGGGTACCCGCCCTCGCGCGAGGATGACGTCGGTCTGGAACGGCTGCGGGTGGGTGACCGGCACCAGCCCCTCCGTCGCCGCGAACACCACCGCCGCCAGCTCGTCGAGCCCGGTGACCGGCACCCCCAGCCACTGCCCCCCGATCCACCGCGTCGCCGGCCCGAGCACGCACCCGACCGCCGGCGCCCCCTCCAGCTCCTCCTCCAGCACCCCGACCAGCGCCGCCCCCACCCGCTCGTCCACGTACCCCAGCGGCCGCAGCTTCACCATCCACTGCTCCGGCGTCGACCACCGCACCCCGGCAGCCGCCGGCCGCTCCATCGCCGCAAGCACCCCGACCACCTCAGCCGGC
>JAKEEW010000861.1 GCA_022616375.1 Sporichthyaceae bacterium | reverse complement strand
GGTCGCCGAGGCCGCGCCGGGGTGCGTGGTGCTGGCCGATGGCACGGCCATCCCGTCTCAGACGGTGCTGTGGTCGGCGGGGGTGCAGGCCGCGCCGCTGGCGGCGATGCTCCCCGCCGAGCGCGCACATGGTGTGCGGTGCGTCAGCGACCGGCCGTGGGTCACCGGCGCGGAGACCTGCGAGCTGGTACTGGCGCTGTGCGCCCTGGGCGAGCGCGGCCTGGCCGCAGAGCTGTTCGCGGCGGTCCAGCACCTTCGTCACGACGACGGCTCCTACTGGACCGGCTACGTCTATCCCGACGACGCGCGGTGGCCGCAGGAGCGGACCACCTGGACGGCCGGTGCGATGCTGCTGGCCGCCGCTGCGCTGGCCGGTGAGCCCGGTGTCTTCGGTGCAGCCGACCCTTTGGCTGACCTAGCCCCCGGCTCTGACGAGTTGATTGTCGCCTGCGATGCGGACGTCTGTGCGGCGCAGCACTCGTAGGGACCCCACGGTGGTATCGTCGACAAACCGTCCACTGTCGAGGGCTTCACCATAGATATGGTACGGGGCCTGGCCGCCCTCGGCCGGGTCGGGAAACACGTCGTGGATGGCGAGGAGCCCGCCGGGCAGCACGTGCCTGGCCCAGCCGTGGTAGTCCTGCCACGCGGCCTGCTCGGTGTGGCCACCGTCCACAAAGACCAGCCCGACGGGCGTCGACCAGAGCCTGGCCACGGTAGCGGATCGCCCGACCACCGCGACCACCACGTCCTCGACTCCCGCGGTGTGCAGCGTCAGGCGCAGCGCCGGCAGCGTGTCGACCCGACCGGTGGCGGGGTTGACCAGACCCGGGTCGTGATACTCCCACCCGGGCTGATGCTCCTCCGACCCGTGATGATGGTCGATGGTCACGACAATCGTGTCATGTTCCCGGGCCGCGGCGGCGAGGTAGATCGTCGACTTTCCGCAGTAGGTCCCGATCTCCAGCAGCGGCCCGAGCGGGGCTGCCCGCACGCCGGCGGCGTAGAGCGCCAGCCCTTCCTCCGGCGGCATGAACCCAGGCGCCGCCTCGGCCGCCGCCCGCAACGTTTCGTCCATGCCGGAAAAT
>JAKEEW010000860.1 GCA_022616375.1 Sporichthyaceae bacterium | reverse complement strand
GCCGAGCCGACGCTGCAACAGATGAGGATCCGAGCTGGGCTGTCCCGGCGTGAGGTTGCCGACCGAGCCGGGATCTCCCACTCCAGCTGCTACCGACTCGAGCACGGCAGAAGCGTCCGCCTCACCTGCGAAAACATCGCGCGTCTCGCTACCGCGCTAGACGCGAGCCCCGCCGACATACGCGCGGGGATATCGCGGACGGCCACCTGACCATCGGCCATCTCCCGGTCATGACGTCGACCGGCCGCGTTATCGGCGCGTGTGCGGATTGGTACCGAGTAGCCGTAGAGACCGCCACCTCGAGCGGAGTAACGTGACAGACCGGATGTGAAGCGTCACCCTCCGACGGGGGAGGAGGCCGCAAATGCCAACCGTCGGTTCACAGCGAGCCACAGTCCTCTTAGTCGCCGTCATCTTGGCGAGTACGAGCTGCGACAACTCCGACAACCCTCCGGCCGGGTTGCCGTCTCCCAGCTCCCCAAGCCCTGCAACGACATCAGCGCCGCCAAGCGGCGAGCTCATTCCGCTGCCCGCCGGTGTTGAGGTTGACGCCGACTGGACGCCAAGCGGCGACGACGCGGCGGACACGGCGGTCCTCACGACGATCAACGTGGTCCGATCCATGCGCGCCGTGATGGCTACAGGCAACGCGAGCCACGTCGCCTACCGAGACTACGTGACCGGCGCAGGCGAGAAGGCCATCTTCGACGACTTCGTGCTCCCGTTCATCGACGCGGGGCTTGGCGTGGCCGGTACCGACCGGCTCTTCGACTTCAAGGTCAGCGACGCGGACGCCGATAGTGCGACTGTCACCTTCTGCAACGACCAAAGCGACATCCACGCAATCAACCGCACAAGCGGCGCAACAGTCCAACCAACTCCGCCGCTACCTGCCGGGTACCGCCTGACCCAAACGGTTTCGCTGACCGAGGGCAAGTGGAAAGTCAGCGCTAGCGCAGCCGAGGAGGATGTGGCCACGTGCGTACTAGACCGATGATCGGGCGCACCCGACTCGCGGCAGTCCTAGCCGGACTGCTCGCCGTGATCGCACTCCAGCCGACACCTGCACTAGCCCAGACCGGCTGGGGCGGTGCCAGCTTCGTGGATCAACTGCTGGCCGCCGAGGCCGGCGTGGAGATGTCATCCCCGGATGCGGAGCTGCGCCCCGGGGAGGGCTCGTTAGCTGGGTCGAACACACCACCGCCGCCGCCCTGCTGGTACCAGCCCGGCTACACCTCGACCCAGCTGGTCGAGCTGATCAACCGGATTTGGCAGGCCGCGCGAAACGAGGCCGAGCCGATCGTCAGCCTGATCGCGGCTTGGCGCCGTGACTGGCGGGGCAGGGTCTCCGGGCACTCCGGTGAGGACGGTTTGTGGTTTACGACCCACTGCTCGGACTGGTCGACAATCGGGGTGTTCCGGCTGGCTAATCCCGATCCGTTCCTTTGGGTTCCCACGGCTGGGCCGGTTCCACTGGTGGCCGGCGTGGTGCTCACTCCGGAGCAGCTGGCTCAGTACGCGCGGGACTCGATCGTGTTGCCCGACACGAAGGTCGAGCTGAATCCGGCGGCGCGTTCGACGGTGAACCTGGACACCTGGGTGTGGCTTGACCGGTCGGTGTTCCGTCCGGTGCGGGTCCGTGCCCAGGCCGGACCATTGGTGGTCGACGCGATCGCGACGCCGAGCAAGCTCCTTCTGCCGCGGTTCATGCCGGCCGAGCTGACCCCGAGCAACGGGGTGTGCACCGACCTGTACGGGTCCTACGAGCGTGGCCAGGAGCCGAGCTGTGCGATCAGGTTCCTTCGCTCGTCTGCTCGGGAGCCCGGACTGCGCTACATCGCCGATTTCACTCTGGTCTGGACGGTCACCTGGACCTCCAACTGGGGTGTGGCCGGGACTCTTCCGGATGGGCAGTTCAGCGACAGCGCCCAGATCGCCGTGCAGGAAGTACAGACCATCGTCACCGGCGGCGGCTAGCCGCCCGCAGACACCGACGGGGAGACACTCGTGGCAACCACAACCCGCAGCAGCACCGCCCGAGCGGCGGCCGGACCGGCCCGTCTGACCGTTGCCCGCCGCGAGCGGCACCCGGCCGCGGTCGCCTTCGGTGTGCTGCTCGTCCTGTGCGGCGCCATGATCGCCGTGCTGGTGTGGCAGCAGACCGGCGACCGGCTCAGCGTCATCCAGGTCACCAACCGGGTACCGGCCGGTCACCAGATCAGCGCGCAAGACATCCGCGCGGTCACGGTGACACCGAACAACGACATCGCCTACGTGCCCTGGACCCAGCGGGACCAGCTCGCCGGCTACTACACGCTGACGGCACTGGTTCCCGGGACGGTACTCACCGGCGGCATGCTCACGACCGACATCCCGCCCCGCGATGGT
>JAKEEW010000859.1 GCA_022616375.1 Sporichthyaceae bacterium | reverse complement strand
TCTCGGCTGCTTCCACCGGCGTCTCGGCTGCTTCCACCGGCGTCTCGGCGGTTTGGGCCGGCGTCTCGGTCGTGTGCTCGCCTGCGATCTCGGCGGCTTCCGCGCCGGCTAACGGACCGACCGACGGGTCGCCGACCTCGGCCTCGCCTGACATGGGATCCCCCGTCTGTTGGCCGCCTGCCGGCGACACCCGGGGACATTATGCGGAGAAAGCTGGATTTGCAGCAAATAGTGTGGGCGAGTGATCGGGAACGGTCGGCTCCGGCCGCTACGACTCGCGAACCCAGTCCGCCCAGTCGGCCAACAGACGGTTCTCGGAGATCTTGAAATCGGCTTGGATCGCGACATCGAGATCGGGGTCCGGCATGGCGGCCAGGCCGAAGTAGAACTCGCTGACCTTGCTCGGGCCGTAGCGCTGGGCGAGGAACTCGAAGAACTGCACGGACAGCCCGTAGTTGGCCTCGGCATCGGAGCCGTAGAAGTCGGCATCGGCCGGTAACGTGCCGGTGAACCCGCCCCGCCGGACATAGTCGCGCACCACCTCCGGCCACCGCGAGCCGGCGCCGTAGGACCGGCGTAGCTGGACCCCGACGAACTCGGCGAATCCCTCTTCCGCCCACCGCGGTAGCCGGTTGCCGAGCACCGTGCGCGGTTGGGCGACCGCGTGCGTGAGCTCGTGCGCGAGTAGGCGCTCGAGCTCGATCCCACTACCCACCTCGTCAAGATCGACGATGACGTGGGTCGAGGTGATGTCGCCGAGCGTGCGCCGCTCGGTGGCGCAGCAGGTCGCCACCGGCACGGCCTGACCGGCGGTGCCGGTGCCCAGCGCCCCGCCACCGGTGCCGTACCAGGCTTCGAAGATCGCGCGCCGGCTGGTGCCGAACACGGCGAACCGATCCGGCACATCGGCCGGCCAGAGATCCCGGGACCGCTGGTAGGCCGACTCCACCGCATCGGCCAGGTCGCCGGCCCGGTCTTCGGACTCGGTCGTGACCACCACGAGCGCGTGCGGCGTGCGGACTGCGGTGAGTGGCGCGGAATCCCACGGGGTCGGGGCGTACGGGTTCTCCGCGCCGGTCTCGTTCACCCCGATGTCGGTGATCACCAGCCGGCCGTCCTCGATCGCGATGTCCCACCGGTAGCGCGCCACGGTCGGCGCGGGATCCACCCCGTCGAGCCGGATCCGGGCCTCGACCAACGCCCGACCCTCAGACCCGGCCGCGGCCGGCGCCCGATAGTCCCGGCGGGCGAACTCGGCGCTGCCGACCGGCAGCTCGGCCAGGTTGGCGAACAGCATCCGCTGCTCTGCGACCAGATCGTCCTGTCCTTGATCGAGGTCGGCCAGAAACGCGTCCAGGTCACCGGCGGTGATCGCCTGGGCGCGGCGCAGCAGCAACGCGTCGAGCGCCTGCACCGAGCCGGCGGGTGGGCTGGCGGTGAAGTCGGGTGTCACCGGCACCGACTCGGACGTGGCCGCGGACGGAGCCGATGCCGCCGGGTTGCCGGGCTCCCGGTCGGTCCCCGGGTCGGCTAAGAGACCGAGGCCGACCCCGGCCGCAACGGCGCCGGCGGAGATCACGGCGGCAACGGTGAAGGCGATGCGAGGCCGCCACTCGGTGCGCATCGTGGATCTCCTCCCGTCTCCGCTGCCAGGAGTGCAGCGGAGACGGCGAAGTTATCCACAGGACGCCGGATTTGTGAAGCTGATCCTGGTATTGCCGGCCGGCCCGCCCTTCGCAGTCCCGACCGGTCTAGATCACCTAGGGCTTCAGCGCAGCGCCGGACCCGGCTGCGGCCGCGCCGGCCGCCGCGAACGCCGCCTCGGCCCGCAGCTCGGCGTACCGCGGCTTGATCACGTCGTTGATCAGCGCCAGCCGGGCGTCGAACGGGATGAACGCCGACTTCATCGCGTTCACCGTGAACCACTGCAGGTCGTCGAGCGTGTAGCCGAACGCGGTCACCAGCTGGGCGAATTCGTTGCTCATCGAGGTGTCGCTCATCAGCCGGTTGTCGGTGTTCACGGTGACCCGGAAGTAGAGCTGGCGCAGCAGTCCGATCGGGTGCTCACCAATCGAGATGGCCGCACCGGTCTGGATGTTCGAGGTCGGGCACATCTCCAAAGGGATGCGCTTGTCCCGAACGTAGGCGGCCAGCCGGCCCAGCTGGACGGTGCCGTCCTCGGTGACCCCGATGTCGTCGATGATGCGCACCCCGTGGCCGAGCCGGTCGGCGCCGCACCACTGGATCGCCTGCCAGATCGACGGCAGCCCGAAGCCCTCACCCGCATGGATGGTGAAGTGCGCGTTCTCCCGGTGCAGGTATTCGAACGCGTCCAGATGCCGGGTCGGCGGGTAGCCCGCCTCGGCGCCGGCGATGTCGAACCCTACGACGCCTTCGTCCCGGTATCTGATCGACAGCTCGGCAATCTCCAGCGATCTGGCGGCATGCCGCATCGCGGTCAGCAGCGTGCCGACCCGGATCTGATGCCCGGCCGAGGCCGCTTCGGCCTCGCCTGCGCGGAACCCGGCCAGCACCGCCTGGACCACCTCGTCCAGGCTGAGCCCACCGGTCACGTGCAGCTCGGGGGCGAACCGCACCTCGGCGTAGACGACTCCGTCGGTGGCCAGGTCGACGGCGCACTCGGCGGCTACCCGGGCCAGCGCGTCCGGGGTCTGCATGACGCCGACGGTGTGCGCGAACGTCTCGAGGTAGCGCTCCAGCGAGCCGGAGTCCGCGGCCGACACGAACCACGGTCGCAGCTCATCGGGATCGGTCGTGGGCAACCGGTCATACCCGGTCTCGGCAGCCAGGTCGATGATCGTGCTCGGCCGCAGCCCACCGTCGAGGTGGTCGTGCAGCACCACCTTGGGCGATCGCAGGATCTGGTCGAGAGTGGGCGAACTCATGCCCGCACAGGCTACCCCTCCGAGCATGCGTCAGATGATCGGCACACCCGGTGCGCGACGAGGACGGATCGCTCATCGTCGGCCGCCAGACAGCCGCCAGCGAACCCAGTTCCAGCCGCGACCCGGCGGCTTCGGGATGTCTGCCGCCGCGCGGGCCGGCATCGGCACGACCAGGGCGGCCCGGACTCGGCGATCGATCTCGGCAGTCGCCGCCAACCCGTCGCGCCAGAGGGTGGGCTCCACGTTGAGTCCTAGCGCATCCGATCCAATCAAGGACCGGCGACCGTCCGGCCAGGCGAGCACGACCGCACACTCGTCGAACCGCACCGTGATCGCGTTGGTCCCGTCGGTCAGGCTGACGCCGGAAGCGCCAACGACCAGCGAGGTGGCCTGCTGCCAATCCCGCGAGCGCATGGTCCGGCCGGCGACGACACCGTCCGACCACTTCGGCGCCGGAACGTAGCGGGACCCGTTCAGCTTCCGCTCGCTCGGCAACATATACAGGGCCTGGCCGAGCGCGATCCGGCCGGTGTCCCGAACGTCGGCCGGCGTGACGGCGTCGAGCTCTGAAAGCACCTGCTCCAATGTCCGCACCGGCGCCCCGTGCAGCGTGTTGACCGCCGCGACGTAGGCCTGGCCGGATTGCACCTCGGGCCGGCCGAAGTTCTCCCGCAGGTTCTGCACCGACTGCCGGAACACCTCGTCGGCCGGCGGCACGTCGGCCAGCCGTTCCACGGTGTTGACGAACCACGAGGTCAGCTCCAGCGCGTTGTCCGCCATGCCATCGGCGAACGCGACCAGATGCGCGTGCTGCGCGTCTCGTGGCTCATACGCCACCCATGGCGTGTAGCTCAACGCGCGCTCGTGCCGCAGCTCCCGGCGCAGTTCCCGTTCGAGCACGGTCGAGTAGACCGGGCCGGCCGCGGTCCTGGGTAGCACCGTGGACATGGCGATCCCGTTGACGTCGGCGTTGAAGTACGCGGGCACCGTCGGCAGCGCGTTGCTGGGTTGCGGCACCGGCCGGCGCGGGCCGTCGGGGAGATCGAGCGCGAGACCCACCGGAGGCGGACCGCCGAGCACCCACATGGTGGCGTTGCCCCGGGTGAACCAGGTGGCGACCCAGCTGCGCAGGTCATCCGGGGTAAAGGTGGACAGGCCGAACTCGTCGTAGACCGGCAGGCCGAACGTGGCCGCGCCGTACCGCCAGGGCAGCAGCGGCGCGATCACGTGCGCCGGTCGGCTGGCGGCCTCCGCGGCGAGGACGTTGCGCTCAAGCTCGAGCCGATCCATCGGTAGATCCTTGAGCGCGCCGCACACGGTGTCGAAGAACGTCCGGATCGCGTCCCCGTCGCCCTCGGTCGCGAACATGGTGAGCGCGGGTTCGACCTGGCCCTGGTACTCGTGGATGGGCTGCCCGACGCGGTGCAGCACCAGGTGCTCGATCAGGTGCGTGATTCCGCCGCGGGCCAGCGTCTCGTCGGCACGACCCACCCGGAAGCACAGGCCGGCCCGCTGCGGTCCGTCCGCCGGCGCCCAGAAGACCGGCACGCCGTCGATCTCATCCTGACGGACCTCCACGATCACTCCCCGTGTCATCGGTGCAGCACAACGGCTGGTCATGCTAAGGGACCGGAGACTAACCAGGGAAAACCCTGACATAACCCTTGATCAACTCGTGTTCGCTCCACCTCTCGGCCGAGACCGCAAACCGCTCCCCGGGGGGACGAATCGGCGGGCCAGCCGATCTAGGGTCGATGATGAAGGGAGTTGCTCATCGTGAGTGCTACACCGTTGTTCCGGCCGCGCGACGGCCGCATGATCGCGGGAGTGTGCGCCGGTATCGCCAGGCGCTTCGGCTGGGACCCGGTCCTGGTCCGAGTGATCTTCGTCCTGTTCCTGTTCCTGCCCGGCTCGTCGATCCTTGCGTACCTGATCCTGTGGATCGTCATGCCGGACGAGAACCGGATGGAGGCCCCCACGAACTGGCAGTCCGGTCCACCCCCGGCCGCCTAGGTTCCTCGTCCACGCATGCGTTAAACCGATCAAGAGGCCCGCTCGGCACGGACAAACCATCCGCGACCAAGGCATAGCGACCGGCTTGATCGACTTAACGCATGTATGGATGGCGTGGGGCCGCGCTCACCAACCGTCGCCCGGCAATGACCGCAACCTCAAGCAAGCAGGCGCTACTCCTCGCGGTGGGCCAGGTCGGGCCCGAACGCGGGCAGGCAGATCGCGACATATTCCGCTCCGGCGGGCTCCGGGCAGGAGTACCTGACCCGCTCTCCGGCCCGGGTCACGATCGCTTGACCGGCGTGCACGTCGATGGCACCGCCGTCGTGCTCCACCCGGACGCAGCCGTGCAGCACCAGCGTGACCTCGTCGAACTCGGGTGCCTGGGCCGGCTCCGTCCACCCACCCGGCGCGGTCATGTGGGCCACGCTGACCGACTCGGTCGCGCTGTTGACCCGGCCGACGTACTCGTCGATGACCTTGCCGCCGGGCACCGGGATGCGCGCGGGCGCAGTGACGAACTGAGGCACGACGACGATCTTAGGCAGTGATCCGATCGAGCACGAGCTCGGGCGCGCCGACCGGGGGCTCCGCGCCGATGTCGTAACCGGTCCGCAGCGCCTCGACCGCTCCGGCGACCCGCTCCGGGTCGTCGGTGTGCACGGTAGCCAGCGGCTGGCCGGCACTGACCCGGTCGCCAAGCTTGGCGTGTAGCTCGACCCCCGCTCCGGCCTGGACCGGATCCTCCTTGCGAGCCCGCCCGGCACCGAGCCGCCAGGCGGCCACGCCAACCGCGTACGCGTCCAGCCTGGAGATCACCCCGTCGATCGGCGCGGTCACCACCTCGGTGACCGCCGCCACCGGCAGTGAAGCATCAGGGTCGCCGCCCTGCGCCGATATCATCCGGCGCCAGGTGTCCATCGCCGACCCGTCCCGCAGCGCTTCCGCCGGGTCCTTTCCGCCTCCCAGGCCGCACGCGGCGAGCATCTCCCTGGCCAGCGTGACCGTCAGCTCCACCACGTCGGCCGGTCCGCCGCCGGCCAGCACCTCGACCGACTCCCGGACCTCCAGCGCGTTGCCGGCGGTGAGACCGAGCGGGGTGCTCATGTCGGTAAGCAGTGCCACGGTGCGCACCCCGGCCGCGTCGCCCAGGCCGACCATGGTCTCGGCCAGGATCCGGGCATCGGCACGGGTCTTCATGAACGCGCCCGAACCCACCTTCACGTCGAGGACCAGCGCCCCGGTGCCTTCGGCGATCTTCTTGCTCATGATCGAGCTGGCGATCAGCGGGACCGATTCCACCGTGCCGGTCACGTCGCGCAGCGCGTAGAGCTTGCGGTCGGCCGGGGCCAGGCCTTCGCCGGCCGCGCACACCACCGCGCCGGCCTCGCGGAGCACGTCGAGCATCTCCGCGTTGGATAGCGACGCCCGCCAGCCGGGAATCGACTCCAGCTTGTCCAGGGTGCCGCCGGTGTGGCCGAGTCCGCGGCCGGACAGCTGCGGCACGGCAGCGCCGCAGGCCGCTACCGTCGGTGCTAGCGGCAGGGTGATCTTGTCGCCGACGCCGCCGGTTGAATGCTTGTCGGTGGTCGGCCGGTCCAGCTGCGACCAGTCCATCCGCTCCCCGGAGCGGATCATCGCGTCGGTCCAGCGGGACAGCTCCGTCGGACTCATGCCGCGCAGCAGGATGGCCATCGCCAGCGCGGCCATCTGCTCGTCGGCGACCCCACCGCGGACGTACTCGCCTAGCACCCAGTCGATCTGGGCCGGGCTGAGCTCACCGCCGTCGCGCTTGGTCCGGATCACCTCGACCGCGTCCATCAGCCGGCGTCTCCTCGCTCCTCCAGGTCAGAGGCGTCGAACGCGTCCGGAAGTACGTCGGTCATCGGGAGCACACCGCGCACGGTCTGGACCAGGCAGTCCGGGCCGCCGTGCTCCCAGAGCAACTGCCGGCATCGACCGCACGGCATCAGAGCCGCTCCGTTGCGGTCCACACAGACCACCGCGACCAGCCGACCGCCACCGGACATCTGCAACGCCGACACCAGGCTGCACTCCGCGCACAGCCCGAGCCCGTAGGAGGCGTTCTCGACGTTGCAGCCGGACACGATCCGGCCGTCCTCGACCAGCGCGGCGGCGCCGACCGGGAACTGCGAGTAGGGCGCGTAGGCGTGCTTCATCGCCGACTGGGCCGCAGCTTGCAGGGCGGCCCAGTCGATCGTGCCGGGATCGGTCATCGAGGTCGCCTACTCCTCGCCTCGGCGGTATGGTCGCCCGTCCGCCGCGGGCATTCGAAGTCGCTGCGAGAACAGCGCGAGCACGATCAGTGTGGTGATGTGCGGGGCGAAGTAGAGGAACTGCTCCGGCACCGTGTCGGTGAACCTGTACAGCAGATAGAGCGCGATCGCGGCGACGCCGGCCGCGATCGCGGCCGCCCGACGACCCCGGGTGAACTGCCAGATCGCCGCAACGGCTAGCCCGATCGCGAACGCCAGCAGGAGCGCGTGCACCGCGACGCTACCACCGCGCAGCTGCATCGCGTCCATGTAGCCGAACAGCCCGGCCCCGGCGGCCAAGCCACCGGGCCGCCAGTTACCGAAGATCATCGCGGCGAGACCGATGAACCCCCGGCCAGCGGTCTGCCCGTCCCGGTACTGGTTGTTCAGCACCAGGGCGAGGAACGCGCCACCCAGTCCGGCCAGCGCGCCGGACACGACCACCGCGACGTACTTGTAGAAGTACACGTTCACACCGAGCGACTCGGCCGCGACCGGGTGCTCGCCAACCGAGCGCAGCCGCAGCCCGAACGCGGTCCGCCACAGCACCCACCAGCTCAGCGGCACCAGCGCGATCGCGAGCAGGGTGAGCTGGGACATGTTGGTGGTCAGGCCGTAGAGCACGCCGGCCAGGTCGGAGACGAAGAAGATGTTCTCCCGCTCCAGGTCGAGCAGCCAGTCGGTGGCGCCGCCCACCGGAACGTTGCCCATCCGCGGCGTCGGCGGCGACTGGATCTCACCGCCACCGGGCATGTCCGCGAACACCGCGGCGGACAGGAACTGGGTCACTCCGGTGCCGAGCAAGATGATCGCGACTCCGGAGACGATCTGGTCGACCCCGAACGTCACCGTGGCCAGCGCGTGCAGCAGGCCGCCGAGCGCGCCGCCGAGCATCCCGACCAGCACGCCCAGCCAGGCGTTGTCGATGAACTGCAGGGCTCCCCAGGCACCGAACCAGGTGCCGAGGATCATCATGCCTTCCAAGCCGATGTTCACTACACCGGCCCGCTCGGCCCACAGCGCGCCGAGCGCAGCCAGGCCGATCGGGATCGCGGCGCGCAGCGCCGCCTGCATCTGCCCGCTGGAGGCCAGCGTCGTGTCGCCGGTGATGAGCTCGGTGACCGATAGCAGCAACAACAGACCGAATGCGCCGAGCAGCAGCAGACGCCAGTCCAGCCGGGCTCGGCGGCGGGCCGGCGGCGCCTCCGGCAGGCCGACGGAAAGATCCGAGGCGGTCACGCGGTCACCTCCTGCGGGGCCGGCGTTACGGCCAGCTCGCGACTGACCCGCCGTTGCTCGGCGCGGATGCGGTAGCGGCGGACCAGCTCGTACGCGATGACCACGGAGAGCACGATGGTCCCTTGGGTAATCGTGACGATTTCCTTCGGGATGCGGTTGATGTCGAGCGCGTTGCCGGCACTGTCCAGGAACCCCCAGAACAGCGCGGCCAGCGCCATCCCGAAGGCGTGGTTGCGGCCGAGCAGCGCGATCGCGATTCCGGTGAAGCCCAGCCCGGCCGGGAAGTTGAGCGCGTAGAAGTGCGATGCCCCAAGCAGCTCGGGGACGCTGACCAGGCCGGCCACCGCCCCGGACAGGACCATCGCGATCACGACCATCTTCTTGACGTTCACCCCGCTGGCCACCGCGGCATGTTCAGACAGCCCGGTCGCGCGCAGGTCGAATCCGAGCCGGGTCCGGCCGAGGAAGACGTGGTAGGCGAGGCCGACCGCGATGGCGAGGAAGATCAGGCCGTAGACCTTGGTGGTCGAGTCCGGGATCAGTGAGATGCCCGGAACTTGGCCCGAGGCCGGGATCGGCTTGGTGCCGATGTTGTTGCTGCCGGCGATCGGCTCGGCCAGCCGGTCGACGTGGAGCAACCAGGCGATCAGCCCGGTGGCCACGAAGTTCAGCATGATCGTAGAGATCACCTCGCTGACTCCGCGGGTGACCTTGAGAATCGCCGCAATCGATGCCCACATCGCGCCGACCAGGATCGCGGTCAGAATGATGATCGCGACATGCAGCGGCGCGGGCAGGTTGATGGCACCGCCGACTGCGGCTGCGATGAGCGCGGCAAGCCGGTACTGGCCGTCCACGCCGATGTTGAACAGGTTCATCCGGAAACCGATCGCCACCGCGACCGCAGACAGGTAGTACAGGGTGCCCGAATTCAAAATCTGTGCCTGGGTGCGGGGACGGCGGGCGCTCTCGAGCATGATCGAGATCGTCTCGGTCGGTGAGTACCCGCCGAGGACCAGCACCAGCGAGGTCAACATGATCGCCACGAGCACGGCGACCACAGCGGCGGCGAGGCCGAAGCCGACACGTCGAGCCAGGTCCTGGCTCAGCCAACGGTTCATGCCTGCGCTCCCGCACCGGTCATGGCGGATCCCAACTCCTCGGGCGTGACGGTGCTCGGGTCGGCCTCGGCCACCAGCCGGCCCCGCAGGATCACCCGCAGCGAATCGGACAGGCCGATGAGCTCGTCGAGATCTGCCGAGATGAGCAGGACAGCCAGGCCGTTCGCGCGCGCGGCGCGCAGCTGATCCCAGATCGCCGCCTGGGCACCGACATCGACGCCCCGGGTCGGGTGGGCGGCGATGAGCACCCGCGGGTTACCGCTCATCTCCCGCCCGACGATGAGCTTCTGCTGGTTGCCACCGGACAGCGACGAGGCGGTCACCTCGATGCCCGGGGTCCGCACGTCGAACTCGCGCACGATCCGGTCGGTGTCGGCCCGCGCACCGCCTCGGTCGATCCACGGGCCGCGGACGTTGGGCGACTGGGTCTGGTGGCCGAGCATCCGGTTCTCCCAGAGCCGTCCCTCGAGCAGCAGCCCGTGCCGGGTCCGGTCCTCGGGGATGTAGCCGATGCCGGCCTCGCGCCGGTCCCGGGTGGACCAGTGGGTGATGTCGCGATCGCCGAGGACGATCCGCCCGGATGCCGGCGACCGCATCCCCATGATGCTCTCGACCAGCTCGGCCTGGCCGTTGCCCTCGACGCCGGCGATGCCGAGCACCTCGCCGCTGTGAATGGTGAACGTCACGTCGTCAATGAGCAGGCGACCCTTGTTGGGGTCCAGCAAGGTGTCCATGTACAGCTTCGCGGAGCCGCCAGAGGCTCGCGTGCTCCCGACGGCCAGGGTTAGTCCGCTGACCGTGAGTACCGGAATGTCGGTGACGGTGGACTCGCGGGTTTCCGGAGTGGGCAGTTCGCTACCGACCATCAGCTCAGCGAGGTCGCGCGCGGTCACGTCGCCGGGCAGCACGGTTGCCACCGTGGTGCCGCGCCGGATGACGGTGATCTCGTCCGCGACCGCGAGCACCTCGTCGAGCTTGTGCGAGATGAAGATGACGGTCAGGCCCTCGGACTTGAGCTCGCGCAGGTTGTCGAACAGCTCGTCGACCTCCTGCGGGACCAGCACGGCGGTCGGCTCGTCCAGGATCAGGGTGCGGGCGCCGCGGTAGAGCACCTTGAGGATCTCGACCCGTTGCCGGTGACCGACACCGAGCTCCTCGACCAAGTTGTCCGGGTGCACGTCCAGCCCGTACGCGTCGGACAACTCCTTGATCCGGCGGCGCGCGGTATCGAAGTCGAGCCGGCCCATCGGTCCGCGCGGCTCGCTTCCGAGGACCACGTTTTCGAGCACGGTGAGGTTGTCGGCCAGCATGAAGTGTTGGTGCACCATGCCGATGCCGGCCGCGATCGCGTCTGCCGGGCTGTGGAATGCGACCTTCTCGCCGTTGACGACGATCTGGCCCTCGTCCGGCTTGAGCATGCCGTAGAGGATCTTCATCAGGGTCGACTTGCCGGCGCCGTTCTCTCCGACAATCGCGTGCACATGACCGCGCTGAACCATGATGTCGATGTCCCGGTTGGCGACTACCCCGGGAAAGCGCTTGGTGATGCCGTGCAGCTCGACGGCCGATGTAGCGGGCGGTGCCGCCGCTGGAGTGCTCACTTCACTAATGGCGCACACTCCTTAGCAACAAAGAGCTCGCAGCATGACTCGGCAACGCCCTGGGCCCGGGGAGACGCTATCGCGACTCCCCGGGCCCAAGCGATCATTAGCTGGACGGAACGGTGATCTCGCCGCTGATGATCTTTGCCTTGTAATCCTCGAGCTGGGCCGCGATGTCGTCGACGTGCCCGCCGGTGGTGGAGTAGCCCACCCCGTCGGAGCTGAGGCCGAAGACCGTCTCGCCCGCCTTGAACGCGTTGGTATTCACGCTCTTGATGAACTCGTAGACGGCGGTGTCAACTCGCTTGATCATCGAGGTCAGGATGACGTCGCGGACCGCGGGGTCAGCAGTTAGTGCCTGGTCAGAGTCGACACCGATGGCCCACTTGCCCTCGCCGGCCTCGGTGGCCGCGTTGAACACGCCACCACCGGAACCACCTGCGGCGTGGTAAACCACGTCCGCGCCGGCGTCGAACATGCCGTCCGCCGCCGTCTGGCCCTTGGCCGCGTCGTTGAAGCCGGTGAAGTCCGGCGGCTGGGTCAGGTACGTGGTGTCAACCTGAATACCCGGCTTGGCCGCTTCGGCGCCCGCCTTGAAGCCGGCCTCGAACTTGGCGATCAGCGGCACCTGCACGCCGCCGACGAACCCGATGTGGTTGGCCGTCGACTTCAGCGCTGCCGCAACACCGACCAGGTACGAGCCCTCGTGCTCGGCGAACGTAAGGTTGGCGATGTTCGGGCCGGTGGCCACCGCATCGTCGATAATGGCGAACTTGACCTCGGGGAAGTCCGGCGCGACCGCTGCCACCGGGCCGGAGTACGCGAACCCAACCGCGATGATGGGGTTGTAGCCGCCCTCGGCGAGCTGGCGCAGCCGCTCCTCCTTCTGGGCGTCCGTCTCGCCCGCGCTGGCCTCGAGCTCGTTGACGTTGTCCTCGGAGATGCCGAAGTCCGTCTTGGACTTGTCCAGGCCGGCAGCGGCGGAGTCGTTGAACGACTGGTCGCCACGGCCGCCAATGTCGTAAGCCAGGCCTACCTTAAGATTGCTCGTCGCCCCAGTGGGCGAGCCGGTAGCGCCCGGCGACGGGGTTTCGTCATCGCCCCCGCACGCACTCATTAGTAGAACACCGGCAAGTACGGCCGGTGCGAGTTTCATTACCCGACGCAAGTGGGTCTCCTTCCACGGAGCATCCGCGCTTCTCGACCGGCGCGGGAAACTGGCTCAGGTTAAGCCCTGCTGACCGGCGATGTTGATACCGGCCGAACGCCCGCTACCCGATCGTTACGAATCCTGCTGATCATCTAGCCACCCCCGGGCCTCACCTAGCCGGCGGCGGGCAGCGTCAGTCTACGCACTGCAGGAATGCAGGTCGCGACGGCTTCAGCCGAATTGATCTGACTGCAACACCGGGCCAATCGGCGCGCCGGATCCCGGGCCGTCGCCGAGAGCACGGCGAGGGCTGCAGGGTGGGGTGGGGCGTCAGCCCAGGCTGACAAGCGCGCGCAACGCGGTCGCGACGGTAACGCGAACCCCGATGCCGATGGCGCGCTCGTCCACGTCGAACCGGCCCTGGTGCAAATCCCGCCTAATCGGGTCGCCAGGCGTCCGAACGCCAAGCCGGGCAAGCGCGCCACGAACGTCGCGCAGATACCAGGCGAAGTCTTCGCCGCCGAGGCTCTGCTCGGCCAGCACGACCGCACCGACGCCGAGCTCCTCGACCGCGGCCTGCTCGATCCAGTCCACACAGCGGGAGTTGTTCACCACTGGGGGGACGCCACGCTGGTAGTCGATCTCTACCTTCGCGACATAGGAGGTGGCCAGGTCCTCGATCAGCTGAGAGATCAGCTCGGGGGCCTCTTCCCAGGCCGCAAGTTCCAGGCACCGCAGGGTGCCCTCCAGCTCGCCGGCCTGGGGGATGACGTTCGGGGCGGTGCCGGCGACGATGCGACCCCACACCAGCGACAATCCGTGGCGCGGGTCGACTCGCCGGCTCAGTGCCGCGGGCAAGTCCGTGGCAATCTTGCTCAGCGCGTACACCAGGTCCGAGGTCAGGTGCGGTCGCGCGGTGTGCCCACCCGGGCCGGCCAACCGGACACAGACCTTGTCGCAGGCCGCCGTGATCGCGCCGGATCGGATGCCGACCTGCCCGACATCCGTGCCCGGGTCGCAGTGCAAGGCGAAGATCACGTCGACCTCGTCGATCCCGTCCGCTTCGATGACGTCGAGCGCACCTCCGGACAACGCTTCCTCGGCGGGCTGGAACACCAACCTGACCCGGCCGGGAAGCAGTCCCTCGCGGTCCAGGTCGGCACAAATCAGGCCGGCGCCGAGCAGCACGGTGGAGTGCACGTCATGCCCGCAGGCATGCGAGACACCGTCGACGGTGGACCGATATGGGACGTTCTTCTCGTCTTGGATCGGAAGGGCGTCGATGTCACCACGCAGCGCTACCGTCCGACCGGACGAGCCGATCTCGCAGACCAGACCAGTGCCACCCGGAAACACCCGACACTTCAGTCCTACCGACTCCAGCCGCTCCCTGATCAGCCTCGTGGTCCTGACCTCAGCTCTTGCCAGCTCAGGGTGGGCGTGCAGGTCGCGACGGAGCTCGACGAGCTCGTCGGCGTATGCCTTGAAGCGCTGAGACAGCTCTGTCGTGAGCGTGGTGGTCAAGGTCACGGTTCAGATGGTAAGGGCACCGCGCGACCTCTGGGGCCAAGACTCTCAGTTATACCCCTCGCCATGCGGTCACCAAACACTCAGATTTCGCCAGAAGAACGGCAGGCCGGTTAATCCGGCTGGCAGGTCGCATCGGGCTACCACTCGGGCTCGTCGGCAAAGCTGTCCTGACCTGGCCGGATGCCCAAAGCCATGGGTCCCTGCACAGCGGCAGCCGATGCCCCGCCGAGCGGCCTTGGCCGGCTACCCTGAGGCCGGCCCGCGCGGCCCTGGCGGCCCGTCCGGCGGGTGAATCTCCAGCAAGATCTCGTTCCCATAAATCTTTTCGATCTTCGAGGCGTAGTGCCGGAGCACGCGCAGGCTCTCCTCGGCACGCGCGATGTCGGCCGGGGCGATGGACAACCGTTCGTTGTCGACGTCATCGCCGCCGGCACTGGCCTCGAGTTGGACGAGCATCTTGATGCCACCGCTGTATTCGGCCAGACCGCGCTCGATGAGATGTCCCAGATCCCGCCGCTTGACCAGGTCGCGGATAACGACCGAGACCCGAACTCCGATCTTGGCGTGCGCCACCACAACCTCCCGGGCGGTGGCCAGCTCCGACTCGAAGAAGACGAATATCCGGTCGATAACCAGGCCATCCGCGATCGCGCGCCGCTGCGCCTGCAGGTAGTCGTGCGCGAACTCCTTGGTCCAGAAGTCCAGGCTGCCGATAGTGACGGTTCGATAGGTCAGCAGGCCAGCAAGCGAACTCGCCCGGAACGTGGCCGGACTGCCAATTCCCACGGTGATCGCACCGGCGGCAAGCTTGTCCATTCGATCGATGAACTCATCGGCGAATCCGCCCCGGATCTCCCGGAAGAACGGCACGTCGCCGTGCCGGTCTATGCGCTTCCAGTCCCGCGCGACTGCCTCGATCAGCTCCCAGCACGCGTCCGGGACGCCCACCAGCGGAGTCAGCTTCGACAGCTCGCCGGCGATCTCGCTGGAACCGATGCGTGAGCCCTCCTCCGCACTGCTTCGGACCGCGTCCGCCAGATCCTCGTAGCGGAGGTATTGCTCGACGAGTAGGCCGGCGCACAAGCCGAGCAGACCGAGCAGCAAACCCATCTGCACATTGACCGCGTCGGGACTGATCCAGGGCGGAAGTATGGCCAGCGCGAGTGCGATCGCAATCGTGATCGCGGCGCGCAACCGTCGTAACCGTCTGGACCGCCAGCCTGGCACTGAATCGGCCCGCCCGGATCGCCCCAATCGGCTCTCGTCGTCCGGCCGGATGGTGCGCTCGCCGGCCCGAGCCTGATTGATCGCCACTGCCTGTCTTTCCCTACGGAATGCACTCGTTTGATTGCCGTGAGCACTCTCTTATCGGTCAACGATCACTCTGGCAGACGAGTGCCTGGAATTCTGGCCGATGCGATATACATCGCCGGCCGGTGACCCTGCCTACTTCGGTCGGTAGACGCCCCACACGTCGCGCAGCGCATCGCACACCTCGCCGACCGTGGCCCGCGCGGCGAGCGCCTGCTTGGCCGGGAACAGCACGTTGTCCGCGCCCTCCGCGGCCGTCCTCAGCTGGTCGAGCGCGTGCCGGACCGCGCCGCCGTCCCGCTCGGCGCGCAGCGACGCCAGCCGTTTGACCTGCTGTTCCTCGATGGTCGGATCTACCCGCAGCGGCTCGTACGGCTCCTCCTCGGCCAGCGCGTACTTGTTCACCCCGACCACGACCCGCTCGCCGGCGTCGATGGACTGGGCGATCTCGTAGGCGCTGCGCTCGATCTCGGCCTTCTGGAAACCGTGCTCGATCGCGGCAACCGCACCGCCAAGCTCGGTCACCTTGCCCATCAGGTCGCGGGCCGCGGTCTCCAGCTCATCGGTCATCGACTCGATCGCGTACGACCCGGCGAACGGGTCGACGGTCGCGGTGACGTCGGTCTCGTGCGCGAGCACCTGCTGGGTGCGCAGCGCGAGCCGCGCGGCCTTCTCGGTCGGCAGCGCGATGGCCTCGTCATAGGAGTTGGTGTGCAGGCTCTGGGTCCCACCGAACACCGCACCGAGCGCCTGAACGGCAACCCGGATCAGGTTGACCTCCGGCTGCTGGGCGGTGAGCTGGACACCCGCGGTCTGGGTGTGGAACCGCAACATCTGCGACTTGGGGTTCGTGGCGCCGAACTCCGTGCGCATGATCTCGGCCCAGATCCGGCGGGCCGCGCGGAACTTCGCTACCTCTTCGAGCAGCGTGGTCCGGGCGACGAAGAAGAACGCCAGGCGCGGGGCAAACTCGTCCACATCCTGCCCGGCCGCGATCGCGGCCCGGATGTACTCGATGCCGTTGGCCAGCGTGAACGCGACCTCCTGCACCGGCGTCGCACCGGCCTCGGCCATGTGGTAGCCGGAGATCGAGATCGTGTTCCACCTCGGGATCTCGCTGCGGCAATACCGGAACGTGTCGGTGATCAGGCGCAGCGACTCCTTGGGCGGGTAGATGTAGGTGCCGCGGGCGATGTACTCCTTGAGCACGTCGTTCTGGATCGTGCCGGACAGCTTGCTCCCCGGCACCCCCTGCTCCTCGCCGACCAGCTGGTACAGCAGCAACAGCACGGCGGCCGGTGCGTTGATCGTCATCGAGGTGGAGACCTGGTCGAGCGGGATCCGGTCCAGCAGCACCCGCATGTCCTGGACCGAGTCGATCGCCACCCCGACCTTGCCGACCTCGCCGTGTGCGATCGGAGCGTCGGAGTCGTAACCCATCTGGGTCGGCAGGTCGAACGCGACCGACAGGCCATGCGTGCCGTGCGAGAGCAGCTGGTGGTAGCGCCGGTTGGACTCGGCCGCGGTGCCAAAGCCGGCGTACTGCCGCATCGTCCAGGGCCGCCCGGTGTACATGCTCGGATACACGCCCCGGGTGTACGGATACTTGCCGGGCGTGCCGAGCTTGGTGTCGGGATCCCAGCCAGCGAGCGCATCCGGGGTGTACACCGGCTCGATCGGCAGCCCGGACTCGGATTCTCTGGCCATGCCGCGATCGTACGGCGCAGCAAGCAGTCCGTCGGGTCCCTCCGGCCAAGATCGCCGTTTCCATGATTGCATAGGCGCGAACATGCAGGTCGCCGTTACAACAAATCATGGAAACGGCGATCTTGGCGAGGGGTCGGCGGCGGATGTTTCGCCGCCGTACCTGTTCGCGGACGGTCGGTGATCACTAGGCTGGCGTGCCGTGTCAACCGGAGCAGAGCGGGACGCAAGCACCGACGATCGGCCGCCGGTTGCGTGGCGGCCGCTGTCGATCGTCGCCGGCGGGACCGGGCTGATGCTGCTGCTGGTCAGCGGGCAGTACGGCTACCACCGGGACGAGCTGTACTTCCTGACCGCGGGCCGGCATCTGGACTGGGGTTACATCGACCAGCCACCGCTGACCCCCGCGCTGGCCCGGCTGATGTCCTGGTTGTTCGGCGACTCGCTGGTGATGTTGCGGTTACCCAGCACGCTGGCAGCGGTCGCGATGGTGCTGCTGGCCGGGATGCTCGCACGCGAGCTCGGCGGCGGCCGAACCGCGCAGCTGGTGGCCGCCGGGTGCTGGGCCGGCGCCGGACTAGTGCTGGTCAGCTCGCACATGCTCAGCACCACCACGTTCGACCTGCTGTTCGCGATGCTGCTGAGCTGGCTGCTGCTGCGCTGGCTGCGCACCGGGAACCAGCGGCTCTGGCTGGTCATGGGCGCGGTGCTCGGGGTCGGGCTGTGGAACAAGTACGTGCTGCTCCTGGTCGGAGTCGGCCTGATCGGCGGCCTGCTGATCGCCGGCCCGCGCGATGTGCTGCGCACGATCTGGCCGTATGCCGGCGCCGGGCTGGCCCTGCTGATCTGGCTACCGAACCTGATCTGGCAGGCCGCGAACGGCTGGCCGCAGCTAGACATGGCCGGGGAGATCTCCAGCCAAGGCGAGTTCGGCGGCCGGCTCGGCGCGATCCCGTTCCAGCTCGTGCTGGTCGGGCCACCGATTGCGGCAATCATGGTGGCCGGGCTGGTGCGGCTGCTGCACACCCCGCAGGCCCGGCCGTTCCGCAGCCTCGGCTGGGCCTACCTGATCGTGCTCGGCCTGGTGCTGGTGTCCGGCGGCAAGCCGTACTACTCCCTCGGCCTGGCCCCGGTGCTGTTCGGCGCCGGCGCGGTCGCGGTCGAACGCTGGCTGGCTCCCGGCCAGACCCGGCGCCGGAGCGCGCTGGTCGGTGCCGCGGTCGCGGTCAACGCCGCGTTCTCGATCGGCATTGCCCTACCGCTGTGGCCGCTGTCCTGGCTGCCGAACACCCCGCAAGCCTGGATCAACTACGACGGGCTGGAGACGGTCGGCTGGCCGCAGCTGGTGACCGCGGTCGCCGAGGTCAGGGACACCCTCCCGGACGGCACCAGCGCGACGATCCTGACCGGCAACTACGGCGAGGCCGGCGCGATCGACCGGTTCGGTGCCGACTACGGGCTGCCCCACGCCTACAGCGGGCACAACGCGTACACCACCTGGGGCCCGCCGCCGGACACCGCCACCGGTCCGGTGATCGTGGTCGGGTACCGCCCGCAGCGACTGGACACGTTCTGCGCGGACAGCACGCTGGCGACCCGGATCGACACCCCGCACGGGATCGAGAACGACGAGGACGGCACTCGGATCTGGATCTGCCGGAGCCTGCGCGAACCATGGTCGGCACTCTGGCCGAAGCTCGCCGCCTTGGGCTGAGCAGTTCCACAGTTCAGCCGAGAGTAAACGGCCCGTTACAGGGAGTGGACATAGCAGGTCAAACCGGGCTGGCCTGGCACGGCGTCACACGGTTCACCCGGGCAGTCGACGCGAACCGGTCCCAGCCCGGCGCACGGTGAGATCACAGCCGAGCCACGAACGGCTGTTGATGGGCCAGCGGTACCGGTATGGTCGTTCGGACTTACTTGGAGTCGGCACCATGCGAGGCAGCGACACAGTGCGGCGGGCAGGCAGCAACGTCTCATCTCTGATCGTTGGCGCGCTCGCACTGGGAGCCATCGCGCTGACGGCGCCGCCGGCGAGCGCGGACACCGTAGTCGGTGGTCAGCGGCTGGCCGAGCACGGACTGATCGTCGACCTGCCGTCCGGTCTGCCCAAACCGCCCAAGGTGACCGCGGCCAGCTACGTGCTCGCCGACCTCGAGACCGGCCAGATCATCGCCGCCAAGGACCCGCACCGGCGGCTGCGTCCGGCCAGCACGCTGAAGATGCTGACCGCGCTGACCCTGCTGCCCCGGCTGGACAAGGAAGGCACCTACGTCGCGCACCGCTCCGACGTCCTGCAGGACGGCAGCTCGGTCGGGCTGGTCGAGGGCCACAAGTACACGATCAACCAGCTGTTCCTCGGGATGTTGCTGCCGTCCGGCAACGACGCCGCACACGCGCTGGCCAGGGCCGGCGGCGGGGTCGGGCCGACCCGGAAACTGATGCAGGCCGAGGCGAAACGGCTGCAGGCGCTGGACACCAGTGTGGTCAACTCCAGCGGCCTGGACGAGCCTGGCCAGTTCTCCTCCGCGTACGACCTCGCGCTGTTCGCCCGGGCCGGGATGTCGCGAGCCGATTTCCGGCGCTATGTCGGGATGCGCACCGCCGAGTTCCCCGGTGAGTACAGGCGGGAGACCTACCAGATCCAGAACCAGAATCGCCTGCTCGGCAAGTTCCCCGGCACGATCGGGGTCAAGACCGGCTACACCACGATGGCCCGCAACACATTCGCGGTTGCGGTCAAGCGGGACGGCCGGACGCTGTTGCTGACCTTGATGCGCTCCGACGCTGGGATCAGGGAAGACGCGATGGCTCTGATGGAGTGGGGCTTCGTGTTCGCCGACCAGGCCGAACCGGTGGGTCAGCTGGTCGACCCGGTGCCCCCGGCGGCGGCACCCACCGCGCCGGTGAACGAGGTCCCGGCGCGGGACCGGGAGCAGGTCGCGCTCTCCCCGGCGTTCCCGTTCGCCGGGTTTGCCGCACCCGCCGCGGCCAGCGCCGGTGGGCTGTTCCTGGTCAGCGGGTTGACCGCGCTCGGAGTCAAGCGGCGCCGGCGGCGCCGCCGGGTCAGGGCCGAACTCGCCTACCGCGCAGCCAGGTTCTCCCAGATCGCATACAGCCCGCCGCCCGGTCCGCTCGAGGCGCACGTCCGGTCCATGCCGCTGGATCAGCTCGAGATCCCGATCCCGGAGCCGGCGATGAACTGTAACGGGCGGCCGCGGCGCCGTCCGGAGCTGCCCGACGACGTGGATCTGCACGATCGCAGGTACGGCGAGGAGCTGCCGTTCCCACCGGACGGGCCCGAGCTGTTCGCCGGACCGTTCCATCCGGACGATCCGGAGTTCATGGACCGACCGTTCCACCCGGACGATCCGGAGTTCATCGACGAACCGTTCCACCCCGACGATCCGGAGCTGGTCGACGGCCGGGACGGGCCCGGGCCGTTATACCCGCCCCGCGGTCGCCGGCTCGACCTGGACGGTTACCCGGACCGGCGTTATTCGCGCCGACCCACGCGAGGCTGACCAGTACCGTTGAGGCATGACCGCGACCACTCCCGCTCCCTCGGTGCCGGACAAGCCAACCCTGGACGGTCTGGAGCGCAAGTGGGTAGCCACCTGGCAGGAGCGCGGCACCTACCGGTTCGACCGGTCGAAGTCCCGGGAGCAGATCTACTCGATCGACACCCCGCCGCCCACGGTGAGCGGATCACTGCACGTCGGGTCCGCGTTCTCCTATACCCATACCGACATCCTGGCCCGCTACCAGCGGATGCGCGGGCGTGAGGTCTTCTACCCGATGGGCTGGGACGACAACGGCCTGGCCACCGAGCGCCGGGTGCAGAACTACTTCGGGGTGCGCTGCGACCCGACCCTGCCCTACGACCCGGACCTCCAGCCACCGGCCGAACGGCCGGACCGGGAGATCCCGATCTCGCGGCGCAACTTCATCGAGCTGTGCGCCGAGCTGACCGAGATCGACGAGCAGGCGTTCGAGGACCTGTGGCGCCGGCTCGGGCTGTCCATCGACTGGACCATGACCTACCGGACCGTCGACGACCACTCCCGGGCGACCTCGCAGCGGGCGTTCCTGCGCAACTACGCCAGGGACGAGGCTTACCTGGCCGAGGCACCGACCCTGTGGGACACCAGCTACCAGACGGCGGTCGCGCAGGCCGAGCTCGAAGATCGCGAGCAGCCCGGACACTACTACCGGATCGCCTTTCAGGGCCGCAGCGGCCCGGTCCACATCGAGACCACCCGCCCTGAGCTGCTCGCCGCCTGTGTCGCGCTGGTGGCACACCCGGCCGACGACCGCTACGCCAAGTTGATCGGGCAGACCGTGCGCACGCCACTGTTCGGGGTCGAGGTCCCGGTGGTGGCTCATCACCTGGCCGATCCGGACAAGGGCTCCGGGATCGCCATGATCTGCACGTTCGGCGACACCACGGACGTGATCTGGTGGCGCGAGCTCAGCCTGCCGACCCGCACGATCGTGGGTCGGGACGGCCGGATCCTGGCCGAGCCGCCGGCCGCGCTGGAGTCACCGGCAGCCCGGGCCGCATATGCCGAGCTGGCCGGACAGCGGATCGCCGGGGCCCGGCGCCGGATCGTCGAACTGCTGGCCGAGTCCGGCGACCTGGACGGCGAGCCGCGCCCGACCGCGCACGCGGTGAAGTTCTACGAGCGCGGCGACCGGCCGCTGGAGATCGTCACCTCCAGGCAGTGGTACATCCGCAACGGCGGCCGGGACGACTACCTGCGCCAGGCGATGCTGGAGCGCGGCCGGGAGCTGATCTGGCACCCGCCGCACATGCGGGTGCGCTACGACCACTGGGTCGAGGGTCTGACCGGCGACTGGCTGATCAGCCGGCAACGGTTCTTCGGGGTCCCGATCCCGGTCTGGTATCGGCTGGACGCCGAGGGCCAGCCCGATTTCGACCACCCGATCGTCCCGTCCGAGTCGGCGTTGCCGATCGACCCGATGTCGCAGACGCCGCCCGGCTACCGCGAGGACCAGCGCGGCGAACCCCGCGGGTTCGCCGGTGAGCCGGACATCATGGACACCTGGGCGACCTCCTCGCTGACTCCGCAGATCGCCGGGCGCTGGGAGACCGACCCTGACCTGTTCGCCCGGGTGTTCCCGACCGACGTCCGGCCGCAGGCGCACGAGATCATCCGCACCTGGCTGTTCGCCACCGCCCTGCGCTCGCACCTCGAGCACGGCACGCTGCCCTGGCAGCATGCCGCGATCTCCGGCTGGGTGGTGGACCCGGACCGCAAGAAGATGTCCAAGTCCAAGGGCAACGTCATGACCCCGATGGCGCTGCTCGAGGAGCACAGCTCGGATGCCTTCCGGTACTGGGCGGCCAGCGCGCGGCTCGGCATCGACACCGCGTTCGACATCGGCCAGATCAAGGTCGGCCGGCGGCTGGCGATCAAGGTGCTGAACGCGAGCCGGTTCGTGCTCGGGATCGGGGCCACCGCGGACTTGGGCACCGTCAGCGACCCGCTGGATCGGGCCATGCTGGCCCGGCTGGCCGAGGTGGTCGACGACGCGACCGCCGCGTTCGAGCGCTACGACCACACCCGCGCGCTGGAACGGACCGAGGCGTTCTTCTGGTTCTTCTGCGACGACTACGTCGAGCTGGTCAAGTCCAGGGCGTATGGCGAGCACGGCACCGAGGCGGCGCACTCCGCCCAGGCCGCGCTGGCGATCGCGCTGTCGACGCTGCTGCGGCTGTTCGCCCCGATGCTGCCGTTCGTCACCGAGGAGGTCTGGTCCTGGTGGCAGGAGGGCTCGGTGCACCGCACGACCTGGCCGGTCGCGGCCGAGCTGCGGATGGTCGCCGGGGATGCCGATCCGGCCCTGCTCACCACGGTCTCGGAGGTGATCGCGGCGATCCGGAAGGCCAAGTCCGACGCGAAGGTCTCGATGAAGACCCCGGCGTCGTCGGTGGTGGTGCGCGGCACGGCGGCGGTGCTCGAGCCGGTGCGCGAGGTGTCCCGCGACCTGCAGGCGGCCGGCCGGGTGGAGCAGCTCGACCTGCTCGACGCGGGAACGGACGCCCCGCTCACCGTGGCCGTCACGCTCTAACCCCCGTCTTCCCGATCATTACTGGTGATCTGCGCAGACAAATCGCCCAAAGCGGGTGATCATTTGCTTATTCCGTCAGTAATGATCGAGAAGTGGGGCCAGGCTAGAGATCCACGATGTGCTCGGGGCGGATCGGGACCCGGCGCAGCGGTTGGCCGGTAGCGGCCCGGACCGCCGCCACGATCGCCGGCGTGGACGAGATGGTGGGCGGCTCGCCGACCCCGCGCAGCCCGTACGGCGCGTGCGGATCGGCCAGCTCCAGCACGTCCACCCGCATCGGCGGCATGTCCAGGATGGTGGGGATCAGGTAGTCGGTGAACGACGGATTGCGGATCTTCCCGTCCTTGACCTGGATCTCCTCCATCAGCGCGAGCCCGAGCCCCTGCGCCGAGCCACCGTGGATCTGCCCCTCGACCGCGTCCGGGTTGATCGCCTTGCCGACGTCCTGGGCGCAGGCCAGCTCGACCACCCGGATCAGGCCCAGCTCGGTGTCCACGTCGACCACTGCCCGGTGCGCGGCAAACGCGTACTGCACATGCGCGTCGCCCTGCCCGGTCTGCGGGTCAAGGCCGTGGGTCGGCCGGTGCCGCCACTCCACGGTCTCCTCGATCGCCGACTCGCCGAGCAGTGCGACCAGGTCGACCTCGCCGATGTCCGCCGGCCGGCTGCCGAGCCAGGTCTCGGCCAGCGCGAGCACCCGCTCCCGTACCGCTTCGCAGGCCGCCTTGACCGCTCCGCCGGTGACATAGGTCTGCCGGGATGCCGAGGACGATCCAGCACTACCGACCGCGGTGTCGGCCGGCTGCACCACGACCCGGGCCACGCCCAGCTCGGTCCGGGCGATCTGGGCCTGGACGGTGACCAGGCCCTGCCCGACCTCGGCCGCCGCGGTGTGCACCTGCACGGTTGGCTCGCCGCCGATCACCGACAGCCGGACCCGCGCGGTCGAGTAGTCATCGAAGCCCTCGGAGAACCCCACGTTCTTGATCGAGACGCCGTAGCCCACGCCGCGCACGACTCCCTCGCCGTGCGTGGTGTTGGACACCCCGCCCGGCAGCTCGCGCAGCTCGAGCCCGCCCTCGGCGGCCGGTGGCGGCAGCGGCATCCTCGCCACCCGCTGCAGCAGCTCGGCCACCGGAGCCGGGCTGTCCACCACCTGCCCGGTTGGCATCACCGAGCCCTGCGACATCGCGTTGCGCAGCCGCAGCTCGACCGGGTCGAGCCCCAGGCGACGCGCGAGTGTATCCATCTGCGACTCGTACGCGAAGCAGGCCTGAACCGCACCGAACCCGCGCATCGCGCCGCATGGCGGGTTGTTGGTATAGGCCATGAACGCGTCCATGCTCACGTTCGGCACGTTGTACGGCCCGATCCCCAGCGTGGCCGCGTTGGTCACCACGGCCGGCGAGCTGGACGCGTAGGCCCCACCGTCCAGGATGGTCTCGGCCCGGACGTAGACCAGCACGCCGTCCTCGGTCGCCCCGTGCTCGTAGCGCAGCACCGCCGGGTGCCGATGCACGTGACCGTAGAACGACTCCTCCCGACCGTACATCATCTTCACCGGCCGCCCGGTGTAGAGCGCCAGCATGCACGCGTGCACCTGCATGGACAGGTCCTCGCGGGCGCCGAACGCGCCGCCCACTCCGGCCAGGGTCAGCCGCACCTTCTCCGGCGGCAGGCCGAGGCAGCTGGCCACCTGCCGCTGGTCGACGTGCAGCCATTGGGTCGCGATGTAGAGGTCGACGCCGCCGTCCTGGGCCGGCACCGCGAGCCCGGATTCCGGGCCGAGGAACGCCTGGTCCTGCATGCCGACCTCGTACTCGCCGGACACCACCACCGGCGCGGTGACCTCCGGGTCGCCGCGCCGGATCCGCACCTGGCGAAGCAAGTTGCCGCCTTCGTGCAACGGTTCCGCGCCCGGCTTGATCGCCTGCTCGGCGTCGGTCAACGGCTTCAGCACGTGGTAGTCGACGCTGATCCGGGCCGCGGCCCGGCGGGCGGTCTCCGGGTGGTCGGCGGCCACGATCGCGACCGGCTCACCCTCGTAGCGCACCTGATCGATGGCCAGCACCGGCTGGTCCACGATCTCCAGGCCGTACCGCTTGGCCCCCGGCACGTCCTCGTGGGTGAGCACGGCGTGCACGCCAGGGGTCTTGAGCGCGTCGGTGATGTCGATGCCGAGGATCCGGGCGCGCGGGTGCGGGCTGCGCAGCGTCGCACCCCAGAGCATGTCGTCCAGCCACAGGTCGGAGGCGTAGGCGAAGTCGCCGGTCACCTTCAGCGTGCCGTCCGGCCGGATCGGGCTGTCACCGACCCCGCCGCCGATCGGAGCCCCGATCTCCTGCCGGGCCGGCGCACGGGCCGGGCTTCGGGTGGGAGATTCGGTCATGACTGCCCGCCCGCCGTCTGGTTCGGCAGCAGCGAACCATCCGGCACCTCCTGGGCCAGGCCCAGCGAGGACAGCACGCCGGCGGCCAGCGGGGAGGGCGGCGCGGTCGGGCTCGTCGGCCCGAGGCCGAGCAGTCGGTTGCTGGCGATCTGGGCAGCGCGGGCCAGCTCGTCCGCGGACGCGGTGCGTAGCTCACCGTCCTCGACCACGGTCCGGCCGCCGACCAGCAGCAGGGCCAGCGGTGGGCGGGAGCCGAACACCAGACCGGCGATCGGGTCGGCAATGCCGGCGTGCCCGAGGCCGTCCAACCGCCACAGTGCGATGTCGGCGAGCTTGCCCGGCTCGAGCGAGCCGATCTCGTCGTCCCGGCCAAGGCAGCGGGCGCCGCCGATGGTCCCGAGCGCGAGTGCGTCCCTGGCGGTGAGCGCGGACGGCCGGCCACCGCGCAACCGGGCCGAGTAGACCGCGGCCCGCAGCTCGTCGGCCAACGAGTTCTGCTCGTTGGAGGCCGCACCGTCCACCCCGAGCCCGACCGGAGCGCCGGCGCCGAGCAGCGCGCGGACCGGCGCGATACCGGCCCCGAGCCGGGCGTTCGAGGTCGGGCAGTGCGCCACCCCGGTGCCGGTCGCGGCCAGCTTGGCCACGGCGGCGAAGTCCAGGTGCACCGCGTGCGCCAGCCACACGTCGGGGCCGAGCCAGCCCAGCTCGTCGATGTAGTCCACCGGCGTAGAGCCGAAGTGCTCCCGGCAGTACGCGGCCTCCTCGACGGTTTCGGCCAGGTGGGTGTGCAGCCGCACCCGATGGCGCCGGGCCAGCACGGCCGATTCGCGCATCAGCTCGCCGGTCACCGAGAACGGCGAGCACGGCGCGACCGCGATGCGCACCATCGAGCCGGGAGCCGGATCGTGGTAGCGATTGATCGCGTCCTCGGTAGCGGCGAGCACGGTGTCTCGGTCCTCGACTACCTCGTCCGGCGGCAGCCCGCCGGCGGACTGGCCCAGATCCATCGACCCGCGGCAGGGGTGGAAGCGCAACCCGATCCTGGCCGCCGCCTCGATCTCGACCCCGAGCAGGTCGCCGGTGCCGCGCGGGAACACGTAGTGGTGGTCGGTCGTGGTGGTGCAGCCGGCCAGCGCCAGCCAGCCGAGCCCGGCCGCCGCGGCCGGGCCGAGCGTGTCCGCGTCGATCCTGGCCCAGATCGGATACAGCTCGGTCAGCCACTCGAACAGCGTGCCCTGCTGGGCCAGACCGCGGGTCGCCCACTGGTAGAGGTGGTGATGGGTGTTGACCAGGCCCGGGGTGGCCAGGCAGCCGGTGCCGTCCACGTAGCGGGCGGCCGGGATGTCCCTGGGCGCGTCACCCGGGCCGATCCCGACGATCCGGTCCCCCTCGATGACGAGGTAGCCGGAGCTCAGCTCGGTTTCGGCCGGATCGACGGTGGCGATCGCACAGCCCTCGATGACCAGCCGGGTCGGTGCCTCGGTCATCGGGCTCCCTCCTTCCGGCGGGCCGCGGCCAGCCGGACCGCGTCGAGAATCTTCTCGTACCCGGTGCACCGGCACAGATTGCCGGCGAGAGCTTCACGGATCTCGGCGTCGGCCGGTTCGGCACTGCGGGCCAGTAGGTCGTGGGTCGCCACGATCAGGCCTGGGGTACAAAAGCCGCACTGCACCGCACCGGTCTCGAGGTAGGCCTGCTGCACCGGGTCGAGCTGCTCGCCGGCGGCCAGCCCTTCGACTGTGACGATGTCCCGGCCGTCCGCCTGACCGGCGGCCACCAGGCACGCGCACACCGGGGTGCCATCCAGGTAGACCGTGCACGAACCGCACTCGCCCTGCTCGCAGGCATTCTTCGACCCCGGCAGGCCCATCCGCTCGCGCAGCACGTAGAGCAGGCTCTCTCCGGGCCAGATGTCGTCAACGACCTGGCTGTCGCCGTTCACCCTGCAGGTCAGTCGCATCAGGACACGCCCTATCCATTCCTCAGGTAGGCGTCCCAGGCCCAGCTCAGGGTGCGGCGGGCGAGCACCGACAGCGCCCGGCGCCGGTATGCGGCACTACCCCGGACGTCGTCGATCGGGTCGGCGGCCTCGGCCACCAGCACACCGAACCGCTCCGCCAGGCCCGGGTCAAGCGGCGCCAGGTCGTCCCAGCGCAGCTCGGCCGCGGCCAGCTCCTGTGCGGCGGTGGCCCGGCGCGGGGTCGGCGCGGCCGATCCGATCCCGGTGCCGACCGAGCGACGGCCCGGATCGAGCCCGAGCCCGAACGAGCACACCGCGATCACCATCGCGTTGCGGGTGCCGACCTTGGCGAACTGCTGGGGCCCTGGCGCCACCGGAATCCGCACCGCGGAGATCAGCTCGTCCGCGGCGAGAGCGTTGCGCTTGACCCCGGTGAAGAACTCGCCGATCGGGATCTGCCGGCGACCGCGCTGGGCCGACTCGGCCTCGACCAGCGCATCCACGGTGAGTAGCGGCGGGTGCGCGTCACCGGCCGGCGAGGCCGAGCCGAGGTTGCCGCCGACGGTGCCGCGGTTGCGGATCTGCGGTGAGCCGACCGTGCGGGACGCCATCGCCAGACCGGGCAGTTCACCGGCCAGCTCCTCGATGATCCGGGTGTAGGACACGCCGGCGCCAAGCCGGATGTGGCCGTTATCGCGGTCCCACTGCTCCAGCTCGGCCACCCGGGTCAGGTCGAGCAGCACGGCCGGGCGCCGCTTGTCGAAGTTGAGCTCGACCATGATGTCGGTGCCGCCGGCGATCGGCACCGCGTCCGGGTGCTCGGCCTTCGCGGCCAGGGCGTCCGGCCAGGTCGCCGGCTGCAGGAACTCCATTGCTGGTCCCCCGTCCGGTTACCAGGCTAGGTCCGACTCGGCGACACCGGTGCGCCGGACGGTGCCCTCGATCAGGCCGTGCGGCCGGTCCGACGGATAGAACACCTCGTTGTCATTGCTCAGCCCGAACGGGCGCAGATCCACCAGGAGGTGGTGCCGGTTCGGCAGCACGAGCCTGACCTCGGCAATCTCCGCCCGTTGCTGCAGCACCCGCTCGCCCATTGCGTACAGAGTCTGCTGCAGCGACAGGCTGTGGGTCTCGGCAAAAGCTTCCAGCAGGTGGCGGCGGGTTTCGTCGAATGATGTCCGCCAATCCACCTGGTCCCGGCCGGGTTGGTGCCGCCACCGCGCGGACACCTCGGTCGCCAGCACCCGGTCGGTGGTCTCCGGGAGCGTGGTGTAGCGGTCGGTGGCGAAGCCGTGGAACTCCGAGCCGGTCGAGTTGAGCAGCACCAGGCCGGAGATCCCGGAGATCACCACCGGGTCCGCGTCCCGGGTGATGATGACCTCGGCGGTGCGGACCTCGGGCCCGGTCCGGGCGAACGAGTGTGGCGCCGCGCCGGCGGGCAGCTGCAGCCTGGCCCAGCCGTACTCCGCTATGTGGACGCGGGCCTGCCGGGTCGGGCCGTGGCTGGTCACGAAATGTCGGGCGAGCAGCAGCCCGAACGCCTCGATCTGGCCGACACCGTGCTCCTTGGCGAACGCATACACCGTGTTCTTCTGCGTGTCGGTCGGCAGCACCTGAGCGTTGTCGCCGGTCAGGTGGGTGGCCTCGAACTCGCCGGACAGCGCGATGCTGACGTTGAGGTCGGTTAGCTCATGCCGCGCGCCGTCCCGGGTGACCGTGAATAGCCGGACCTCCGCCTTGCCGTAGCGGTTGTCGCCAAGCTCGATGGACACGGCCTAGCTCCCCCGGTAGGTCGAGTACGCGTACGGAGACAGCAGCAACGGCACGTGGTAGTGCTCGGCCGGGTCGCTGATCGCGAAATCCACCACGACCTCCGGGTAGAAGGTGTCGAGCCCGCGCGTGATGAAGTAGTCGCCGGTCCCGAACACCAAGCGGTAGCTGCCGGGCTCGGTCGCCACCGGAGTGCCCCAGTCCGCGATCCTGCCGTCCTCGTCGGTCGTGGCGGTGGCCAGCACCGAACCGTCCAGGCGCTCCAGCCGCACCGACACGCCCACCGCGGGTCGGCCGGCCGCGGCGTCCAGTACGTGGGTGGACAGGCTCATCGGGTCAGCAGCCTCTCCAGCCGCAGCCTGGCTATCTTGGCCAGCTCCTGGCGCACCACCCGACGTTCGGTCACTGCATCATGATCGAGCCGGGCCCGCAGCGCCGCAAGCATCTGCTCGGCCGTTAGTCCGGTTGCGCAGATCAGGAAGACCTGGCCGAAGCGGTCCTCGTAGGCCCGGTTCCCGGCCGCCAGCGCGGCCTTGGTGGTCCCGTCCGCCTGCACGGCGCCGGACTGCTCCTGCCGCGACCATCCGGCTTCCCGGCTCGGGCCGGTGGCGCGCTCTCCGATCCTGGGATGCGCGGCCAGCGCCTCGTCGATGTCGGTCTCGCTGAGGTCCTCGAAGGCTGCGTCGGCCGCAGCGAGCAGCCGGTCGTCGTCCCGGTACGGCCGGCCGGCGGCGACCGCGCGGGCCCAGGCGCAGGACGCGCAGCAGGTCCGCAGCTCCCGCTCGGCCTCATCGGCGGGTAGCCCGTCGAACCAGGCCAGCCCGGCCGCAGGCGGGGGCCCTTCCGGTCGGTTGGTCATTCCAACGTCCTCCAAACGCCCATTGTGGACAACCACTGTGATCGGGGCCAGCACCGCCGCACTGGGCCGGGGGCGGCGGGTGGGTGTTCGTTTCAGGATGTACGGGGATTCCCGACACGGGTCGGGAATCCCCGTACATCGCGAGAAACACAGTCCCTCCGACCGGTCGCCCTGTAGGTGTATGGTTAGTGTATGACACGCACAAACATCGACATCGACGACGATCTCGTCGCCGCCGCGATGCGCAAATACGGGCTCAAGACCAAGCGAGAGGCCGTCGAGCTGGCGCTGCGCCGCCTGGTTGGGCCGCCGTTGACCAAGGAGTTCCTCAAGTCGTTGCGCGGTGTCGGCTGGGAGGGCGATCTCGAGTCGATGCGGTCATCGGGGATCGAAGAGCTTCCGTGATCGTCTACCTGATCGACACCTCGGCCTGGATCGACTATCTGCGCGACACCGGTTCAAAGGCCGCCACCGAAGTCGAGCGCTTGATTGACACCGACTCCGACATCGCCACTACCGAGCCCATCGCGATGGAGCTGCTGGCCGGGGCAACCGACTCCAAGGCGCTGACCGTTCTCGATGCACTGACCACCGGACTACCCCTCATCCGGGTCGATCCGCACTCGGACTACCACCACGCCGCGGCGATCTACCGGACCGCACGGTCACAGGGAAAGACGGTCCGCAGCATGATCGATTGCCTGGTGGCTGCGGTGGCATTGCGGTCCGAGGCCACGGTGGTCCACAAGGACGCCGACTTCGACGCAATCGCCGGGTTCGCACCACTGGATGTCGTGTCGCTGCGGTAGCCGGGAGCGGCTAGCCCTCCCCGTCCGGATTGTCCAGCTGCAACCGCAGGCGTGAGCGGGCAACTGCGGCGGTGGCGTCGGTCAGGCTCACGCCGAGTGCCTTGGCTAGCAACCGCAGCATTGCGTCGTCCAGCCGCACCGGCTCACCGTGCTCCAGGTTGTAGACGGTGCGCCGGGTGACGCCGATCTGTTCCCCGAGCTCGCGCCGGCCGAGACCGGCTCGCAGCCGCAACTCGTAGACGGTCGGCCGCTCGATGTCGATTTCGGCCACCAGTTCGAGCGGGTCCACGTCGAGTGCGGCGCCCAGCATGGCCAGCGACGCCGGGCTCGGCGAGAACACCCCCGCCTCCCACATCCAGACGTGATGCCGGCGGATGCCACCGGCCGTGGCAAGATCGGTCATGGTGAGCCCACGTTCGGACCGCAGCTCCTGCAACCGCGCCGGAACGAATCCCCCCACGGATTCCGCCACACCCGAATCATGGCAGCGGGTCCGCGACCTCGACAGACTCCGCCAGCGCAATCACGCGAACACCGCCCGGATTCGCCCGCTGCGAGGTTTACGTGCGCTTTACGGACGGTAAGGGGCTCGCCCTTGACGTCGCCGGGACACAGCAGCGCGTACCCGTATCCGACCAGGCCCAGGCAGATCCGCTTGACGATCGCCGACTTGCCCGCCCCGGGCTGGCCCTGCACCCAGATCGACGGGTTCGAGGTGAGCGTGCCGACCCAGCCCGGCGGGTCGAGGCAGACCAGCTCGTGCGTGAGTAGGTCGGGTCCGATCGGCACGCCCTGCGCGGGTAGTCCGGCGGCCTGCACGAACGGGAACAGACCGGCCACCTGCACGGTGGTGCCCAGATACACCGCACCACGCTCGATGTGCGCGGCCCGCCCGCCGGCCGGCCCGCGCCAGCCTCGGCGGGGCGCGATCGCCTTGGTCGCCAACATCACCCGGCCGCCGGACTCGTCGGCGGTCGTGGTGTCCCGGCGTCGTCGTCTCAATCTGGGCATCGGGTCCTCACATGCTCGGCGGGTAGATGCCGCACGGCAGCCCGACCGCGAACGCGCCGGCCTGGCCGCCGTAGCAGACCCGCAGCCGCAGCCGGGACCGGCCTGCCGCCTGCTCCACCTCGCGGCTGGCCACCGCGAGCTCGTCCAGCGTCGTCGCCGTAGTGGTGACGAACAGGCTGAACTGAACCAGGCCGGCCCCGTACGCCTCCTCGGCCGCGGCCCGGTTGGCCCGGTCCTCGTCGGCACGGTCCCGTGCGGTGGCGTCCCGCTTGGTCCGGCGCCGGTATTCACCCCGGGCCGCCGCGGCGTTCACCTCGCGCTCCAGCAGTCCGCCGGCCTCTTCCCTGGACAGCGTCCGGTAGACGAGCGAGACCCGGCGCGGATAGCGGCCCGGGCTCAGCAACGGGAGCAGCACGTCGTGCGCGACGAACTGGCGCGGCGCGGCGAGCAGCGCCCAGGACCGGGAGACCGCGCCGTCGTGCCAGTAGTGGTCGCGCGCCTCCTCGGCGGCGACCGGGCCGGCGTCGCCCCAGTCCAGTCTGTCGAACGCCGCCATCGGCATCTCGGTGGCCGGCGGGTCGAACGCGACCCGGACCGCGCGCAGAACGTCGATGGCAGTGGCCCGGCGCAGCACGTCGGCGCCGGCCGAGGTCACCGACAGGCCGGCCAGGGT
Organism: Sporichthyaceae bacterium; assembly: GCA_022616375.1. Classification (GTDB taxonomy): domain Bacteria; phylum Actinomycetota; class Actinomycetes; order JAKEEW01; family JAKEEW01; genus JAKEEW01. The sequence goes on along the minus strand of JAKEEW010000859.1, from coordinate 4,236 downwards.
ACGCAGGGTCTCCGCCGCGGCTTCCGGGATCGTGCGCGGCTTGCGGCTGGCCGCGGCCGGATCCACGTTCAGGGTCAGCCGGGCGGCCACCCGGGCGGTGCCGCGGGGTGCGGCTCCGACCAGCTCGGCCAGCACCCGCCTGGCCAGCTCCGGCGAGTTCGGGTCGGCCCGACCGGTCACGTGATCGGCGAGCTGGGTGCCGGGTTCCGGGACCAGCTCCACGGTCACCGCGGCCGACCGGACGGTCGCGTCGTCGGCCAAGCCGGCCAGCAGCTCACCCCAGCACGCGACCTGCCGGTCGACCGTGGCCCGGTCGGCCAGCACCGCGCCCACCGGGGTGAGCAGCAAGGTGGCCGCCATGCATCCAGTGCGCTGATGCCAGACCAACCCGGCCCGGCCCCGCCCCGGCTCCTCCACGTCGAGCAGCAGCGTCGGGGCCAGCACGCCGGGCAGATCCCAGGCCCGCGGCAACGGGGCGCACACCCCCCCGGCGAAGCTGGTCTCACCGCGCAGTGCGGCGAACCGCCACCGGGAGTGCGCGATTGCCGCGTCGATCAGCACGACGCCACCCCACTGGGCGCACACCACAACGGCAGCGATCCCGCCCACCACGCCCAGCACCAGGGCGACCTTGTGGGCCCCCATCGCGATCGCACCAAGCGGGGGCAGTACAGCGGCGAGCACCACCGCGGTCTGCCGGGCGTCCAGCTTTCCCAACCCGAGGCTGCGGGTCCGGCGCCAACCGCCGTAGACGTGACCGAGCTGTTCCTGCGCGCTCACCGGTTCGCCTCCGCGGGCTCGACCACCTTGTTCGCGGCCCGGTCGACCGCTTCCTTGCCGATTGCGGCCGCGGTCACCGCGGCGACCACGACTCCGGCGACCGCGGCGCCGACCGGGCCACCCGCCGCGGTGCCGGCGGCCACCCCGGCACCCCCAGCTCCGGCTGCTCCGGCCGCGCCGGCACCCCCGGCCCCCGCCGCGCCGGCGGCTGGAGCGGCAGCGGTCGGGGCGGCAGCGGTGGTAGCAGCCGGAGCGGCCGCACCCGCCGCCGGGGGCGGGGCAGCCGGGGGCGGCACCGATGCCGGTCCGGTCTGCGCGGTCTGGTTGGCCACCTCGGACGGCGACCGGGCGGCGCCACCGCCACCGAGCGCGGTCTTTGCCCACAACCCGGTGGACAGCAGCGACAGCCCGGCCGACAATCCGCCACCACCGGCGCCGCCCATCGAGGTGAGTGGGGTGAAGATGCGCATCAGAGTCGGCAGCGCGACCACGGACAGCAGCAGTGTCATGATCCCGCGGATCCAGTCAGCGGTGGATTGGCCGAACTCCCACTGGGTGAATCCGACCGCGATGATGAGCATGGCCAGCGGCTTGTACACGATCACCGCGATGACCGCGGCGGCCAGCTTCGGTAGCCACGAGCGCGGGGTCTGCCCGCCGATCTGACCGGCCGCGGCAACCGGGGTCAGCGTCATCGGGATCGGCACCGCGATCTGCCGGATGAACAGCATCACCAGCTGGACGATCGCGACCAGGAACACCACAAGTGCGGTCAGGATGACGAACCCGATCTGGCTGCTGACCGGAAGCAGCACGGACTTGACCGTCTCGGTCATGCCGTCGCGCACGTTGCAGCTCGCGTTACCGCCGCAGAACGCGGCCCTGGCGATCAGGTCGGTCAACCCGTCGGCGGCCGCGGCCAGCTGGCCGACCACAGTCGTGGCCAGCGCCACCACCACCGCGCCCTTGATCAAACCCTCGAGTGCCTCACCGAGCGGTGCGCCCCGGCGGCTGATCATCGCGCGGATCGCTTGCCAGATCAGCAACAGCATCGCGATCCCCGCGCCGAGCAAGGCGAGCGGCTCGTTCAGCGCGGCGATGCCGGTGCCGGCCACGTCCACCGTGGGCATGTCCATCCACCAGCTCAGCCCGTTGGAGATGAGCTCGGCGGCCGCGCCGGCGATGGCTTCGGCGATCGGCTCGAGCACCGAGTTCGCGATCGCGCCGAGCGCGTCGCCAGCGCCGCTGATCACGAAGTCGACCGCATCCGCGCAGACGCCGCTGAAAATCGCGCAACCCACTCCGATACCGATGCAGATCGGGCACTGCGGCACGACGGCCGGTGTGGTCAGCGGCGCCGCGTTCGCGGCCGCGGTCACGTTCGCGGCCGCGTTGACCGAAACCGGGACCGGGACCGCCGCGACCGGGCCGACGACGGCCTTGGCCGGTGCCGCGAGCGCGGCGACCGCGACGATCGGCAGGACGGCCAGCAGTCCGGCTCTGGCGGTCCACCGCCGCACGACAGGTGTCCTCATCGCTGCTCCTCGATGGCCGCCCAGCCCGCGGTATTGAACTCGGCCGTGCCGAGCCGGACCGCCGGTGGAGTCGGCAGTGCTCCGGTAGACGGCAGCATCCGCCAGTCGCCGGCCCGCTCCAGCCAGACCAGCTCGCCGGTGATCGAGGTCAGGTAGCTGCGCTCGGGAAGCGCCTGGCCGGCGCGGGCGGTCACCTCGGCGAGCACCGAGACCCGCAGCCGGTCACCGCCTGACGGCTGCCACTGCACCCCGGTCGCGCGCACCTTCAGGTAGGCGCCGGCCGGGAGCGGACCGTCTTGTGGCAGCCCGAACCGTTGCCGGGTCAGCGCGGTCACCAGCTCCGCCTGCACCGCCATCTGCTCGGCCTGGCCGGGCATCGTGTAGGTGCGGGCGACCGCGGCCCACACCTGCGGGTCGACGGTCCAGCCGTAGGCGAGCGCGGCCACCGCGGTGGCGGCCGCGCCCTCCTCGGTGTGCGGGAACTGGATCGGAAGCTCACCCGCCAGACCACCCGGCGCTGGCAGCCGCACCGAGCGAGCCGGCGGCACCGCGGCGGGCCCAGCCGCCGGTTGTCCGGGGATCGCCGCCGGATCGCCGGTCGCGTCCACGCCGGCCGGCACACCCGATGGCTGCCTCGGCGCGGGCGAGGCCGGATCGGCCGGCGCGGTCGTGCCGGACGGCCCGCCCGCGACCAGCAGCCAGACCGTCGCGGTCACCGTCACGGCCAGCAGCGCAACCGCGGCCGCCAGCGCACGCCGAGTTCGCCGCGCCGCCGCCTCACTGATCTCCCGTGCCGTCGGCATCGCGCGGTCCTATCCGACGCCGGCGACCTGGGTGACGATCCCGACCGCCAGGGCCACCAGCGAGATTCCGCCGACCACCCAGGGCACGCCGGACAATCCGTCGGCGGCCATGGTGGAACGGTTGCGCCGGCCGATCGCCATCATGCCGGCACAGATGATCAGACCGATGACACCGGCGAACAGCGCGAAGAACTTCGCGTAGCCCACCCAGGTGTTCATCACCGCACCCAGCTCACTGGTCGGGGGTTGCGGTTCGCCATCGGGCACCTGTGGCTGTGCCGCGACCCGCAACGCAAGTTCGGTCAGGATTCCCATCGCTCTTTCGCCTCCGTCAGTTCGATGTGTTGGCTAGCCGGACAGCCGCGCCCGCAGCCGTTGCGCGGCCGCGGCGACCGCCGGTATCTCCAGCGCCGCGGTCGGATGGTCGAACCAGCGCAACCGGAACAGGTAGCGCACGTGCGCCACCCCCGCGGTGGAGCCGCCGAGCACCCGCAGCCGGAACCGTGCCGGGCCCGGCATCGCGACGGGCGCGTCGGCGACCAGCACGAGGTACGGCCGCGGTCCGGCCACCGGCCAGGACGTCAGGACCTGTCCGGCCCGCAACAACCCGTAGGAGCTCGCGCGCGCCACCAGCACCGGGCATCGCCCGGGTGCCGGCATTCCGGGCGGAGCCTCGACCGCGGCACCGGCCCCGTCGGGGTCGAGCATTGCGGTCACCGTCGACGCGCCGGCGCCACCGTGCGCGGCGCTGACGACGAACTGCCGCGCGCCGGGCGCCGGCGGTTCCGGCCCGCGCGACGCGCCCGGAGCGGCCGGCCCGCCGTGCGGCTCGCCGGCCCGCAGCAGCCGCTGCACGGCCGACAGCCCCACCGGAGCCGGATCGGGTTGCGCGTTTCGCATTGTGAAATTCGACCTCCAATTCCGGCAAGGAAACTGCTACATTCCCGGCGCCAAATCCAGCCTTTCCTATTCCTGAATTCGATTCGGAAATGCAAAAGCAAGGCTGCGGAAAGGGTTAGGAAAGGCGTCGGAATTTCCCCGGGACCGGGTGGGCAACCGCTCGGCAAGGGTCGGGCAACCGGGGCTAGGCAAGGCAAGGAGGAGTCGTGGGAAAGCTC
>JAKEEW010000858.1 GCA_022616375.1 Sporichthyaceae bacterium | reverse complement strand
CTGATCGAGACCAGTGACCTCGCATCCGAACAGGATGTCGACATTGGACATCGGGGCCAGCCGGTCAAGCAGGATCTCGACCAGACGCTGCTGATTGAGCTGCAGCCGGTACGGATAGTGCGTCACATCGGCTAACAGACCGAAGTCGAACTCGGCCACCACCCCCGCCCGCCGATCGCGGTACTGGTATCGCGGGACCACCAGCCCCAGGTGATGCATCTGTTGCACGACTTCGAGCTCGTCGAGCAGCTCCAGGGTTGCGGCGTGAAAGGTTGATGCCCGCCAGTCCGTCTGCGGGCTCGGCGCCCGCTCCATGACGGTCACCCGCAACCCGTGCATGGCCAGCCGGTTTGCGGCGGTCAGCCCCACCGGCCCGGCGCCTACGACGATGACGTCGATGTTTCGCACGTGCTACACGGTAGTGCCGAAGGTCATAACGTTCAATAGTTTTAACGTATGTTGTTTTGGGGGCCCCACGCCGCTCGGACAACCTTCGCCAGCTCGTCGCTGCTGGGCGGTTGGCGAGATCGGGCAAACCAGCGATGGCTTATGGCGGCGGCGATGATGTCGTCGATATGAGCGACCTGGGCGCCGAGCGCGGCCAAGCCAGCTGGCCGGGTCGGGCCGGCCAGCGCGATCAGCCGGTCGGTCAGGTCCCCGGTACCCGCCAGGCCGAGTGCGGCGGCCACGGCGGCCATCGCTTCACTGTGGGTGCGCGCCATCAGCGCGGCGGTGTGTGGCAGCAGCACGGCGTTGGTCGCCGCGTGCGGCGTCCCGGCCACCGTGACCACGGCCTGGCTGAGAATGTGGTGCGCGCCAAGACCGGTCAGCCCGATCGCGCATCCTGCCAGTACCGCCGCCGTGGCCAAGGCGACCGGATCTGGCCGGCTGGCGGCGAGGTTGCGGCCGTAGAGCCGTACCGCCTCCAGCGCCGCGGCGGTCGACCAGGGATTTGCCAACGGCGCGCAGGTGGCCTCAACGGCGTGCGCCAGGGAATTCATGGCGGTG
>JAKEEW010000150.1 GCA_022616375.1 Sporichthyaceae bacterium | reverse complement strand
TCGGTACGTCGCCATCATCGCCGCACCATCGCCGGGTTATGCCTGGCCGCGACTGCGGTGATCGTGGCAGTTCCGAGTGCCGGCCACGCCGAGCCGACCAACATCACCGACGCGCAGCAGGAAATCCAGAACCTCTATCACGAGGCTGAGCTCGCAACCGAGCGGTACAACGACTACCGGGAGCGGATCAAAGAGGCCGAGCGGCGGCTGGACGTCACCCAGGCCGCGATCGCGGCGCACCAGGCCAAGATCGAGGAGCAGCTGCGTGAGAGCGGTATCTACGCCGCCATCGCCTACCAGACCGGTGGAGTCGACCAGACCCTGCAGCTGTTGCTGTCCGACAGCCCGCAGCAGTTCCTGCAACGCGCATCGGTCCTCGACCAGCTGACCAAGAAGCAGGCACAGGGCCTGCGCGGGGTCGAACAGGTCCGCCAGCAGCTGCTGGCCACCAGGCTGATGGCCAGCCAGCAGATCGCCGAGATCAGCGGCCTGCGCGCGGACCTGGTGGAGCAGCGGGACTCGATCGAGTTCAAGCTGCGCCGGGCCCAGTCGCTGTTGAACCGGCTCGAGGCCGACCAGCGGGACTTCCTGGCCAGCACCGGCTCGCTCAAGGTGCCCAAGTCAGTGATGGACAACCTGCCGGGTGGCCGGGCTGGCGACGCGATCCGGTTCGCCATCGACCAGATCGGTGAGCCGTACGTGTGGGGCGCGAACGGTCCGAGCTCGTGGGACTGCTCGTCGCTAACCCAGCAAGCCTGGGCTTCGGCCGGAGTGGCCATCCCGCGGGTGTCCTGGAAGCAGGCCACCGTCGGCAGCCCGGTCTCCAAGGCCAACCTCAAGGCCGGCGACCTGGTGTTCTTCTACAGCCCGATCAGCCACGTCGGTATCTACATCGGCGAGGGCCTCATGATCCACGCACCGAACCCGAGCACGGTTGTGAAGGTCCAGCAGATCGACACAATGCCCTTTACCACCGCCCGCCGGGTCGGCTAGCCCGCTCGCCGCGGGGTCGCCCACAAACCCCGGCCCCGGTCCGTTCCCCCCGCGGACCGGGGCCGGTCTGGTTTCCGGACCAGCGGCGGACGGTATGAACCCGCGCAGACCGGGCAGGTCCGGCTTCCGTGATCGCCGACGCCTGGGATGGCTCGTTCGCCGTAATGCCGTGGCCGGCCGGCTGCCGCCTACTATCGGGAAGTAGGACCACGCCTGCGGAGGAGTCGCCGGATGCCGGACCCAACGGAGTTGCCGCCCGGCGGCACTCCGCCGGAACCGGTCCCGGCAGCACCCGAACCCGCGGCCGGACCACACGGACCGCAGCACCCGGCCGGACCGCAGCACCCGGCCGGACCGCAGCACCCGGCCGGACCGCAGCACCCGGCCG
>JAKEEW010000149.1 GCA_022616375.1 Sporichthyaceae bacterium | reverse complement strand
TTCCGTAGACGAAGCAGCCTGGCTTCGTCGGCTGCAACAGACGAAGCAGCCTTGCTTCGTCTGGTCAAGCAGACGAAGCAAGGCTGCTTCGTCTACGGAAGATCGGCAACCGTCAGGTCGCCGAGGTCGCGTATCTCACCCGGCTTGACCGTCGGCCGCGTCAGCTTCGCGTACCCGGTAACATACCGGCTCCCCTTCGCGTTCGGCTCCGTGACCAGTTGCGCGTACAGGTCGAAGGCCACCGACGGGATCAGCCCACCGACCCGGAAGCGGCCGCCCGCATCGGTCTTCTCGGCCTGGGTCCACCTCCCCATCTTGTCCGCGCGAGACCCGGTGAGGAGCTGATACCGCTTCTCCTCGATCGGGGTCGGCGCGCGATGCACCGACCCGCCGTGGATCATCACCCCGGGCCGGCCCGGGCCGTCGTCGTAGAGGATCTTGAAGGCGACCCCCTTCAGCGGCTTGCCGTCTTTGTCCAGCAGCCGGCCGGTGATCGTGCCCGTTGGTTGCAGCTTCACCGCGACCGGGTCAGCCGCGGAGCCATCGACCGTGAGGGCCGCGGCGAACTGCGCGTCTTGAGTTTGCAAGAAGAGCCGCCGGCGCTCGCCCTCTGCCAGCCCGCACACGGCCCTGGCGGTGCCGGCGTGGACGAACTCCCCCCGGTCCACGCCGACGGGCTGAAGCCCGAGCACGCCCAGGTCGCGCGGCTTGTCGTCGGGGAACTCGACCGCCAGCGGTCGCGGCCGGTCCGGGGTCAGCCGGATCGTGACCGCGAACTCCTTGGCAGCCTCCGCGTCGATGACCTGGCAGGCGTGAAACTCGGACGGTATCGCCGGGTACGGCCGGCAGTCGATCAGCCCGGGGTCGTCCGGGTGGGCCACGCCCGGGTCCGGCCGGGCCGGCAGGTAGCCGCTCTCGGCCTGGACCAGGATCACGCCGGGCCCGGGCAAGACCGGCAGCAGGAACCGGCCGTCCTTGTCCAGCCGCGCGGTCGGGGTGGGGCGCCGGAAGGCATAGGGTGCGGGCGAGCTTCGGGAATGCCTTCAGGGCCGGGTTTTTGGCCAGCGGGCGGTACTCGACCCGGCCCGCGACCGGCCGGCCGGTGGCCGCGTCCGTCACCCGGCCGGCGGCGACCGGCCGGCGCTCCAGCTCGAAGTCGGCGGTCACCGGCGCGGTGCCGGGGTCGCCGGCGTGCACGGTGAAGTCGGTCTCCAGGTATGGCGTACCCTCGGGCGGCCGCACCACGACCGTGTACTTGCCCCGCGGCAGGCCGGTCAGGGTGTAACGGCCCGCCGCGTCGGTGTCAGCCCAGGCGCGCGGGTCGTCGTCGCGGGTGAACGGGATGTGGACGTGGCAGCCGGCCAGCGGCTTGCCGGCGCCCTTCTCGCGGACGGTGCCGCGGATCGGCTTGCTGGGCGTGGCGACGAAGGTGAACTCGCTGCCGAACAGGGGTATCTTCGGAAACCCGCGTTGCTGATCGAAGAGGCCCGCTCCATCGACAGTGGTCGCCTTCCGCGGCCGGGCGACGAGACGAGCCCGCGTGTTGACGACCGTCGGCCCGGTGAAGTAGAGGCCGTACATCCAGCCCCGGCCCAGGCCGCGGACGGTGATCCGCCCGTCCGCGTCGGTCACGGCCACCTGGTTTGACGGCGCAGCGGCGGTGGTGACGTACCCGGCCGGCTCATCCTTGGAGTCGTAGGGGATGGGGTTCCAGGCGCGGTCTGCCGGCACCCCACTGAGGGACAGGCCGACGCGCACGCCGGCGATTGGCCTGCCCTCCAGGTCGATGA
>JAKEEW010000857.1 GCA_022616375.1 Sporichthyaceae bacterium | reverse complement strand
GGGCTGGTGGCGGCGTGCGGGGGTGACGATGGCGAGCAGCGGGCCGCGCCGTCAAGCGCGCCGGAGACAACCAGCGCCGAGCCCGTGGCGGCGCCCGCTCTGATGTGGAACGGTTGTCAAGTCCCGGTGTTCGGCGCGGGTGTGTTCGTTTCGGGGCGCGCCACACCGGAGGTGCGGGGCTTGGTTGCTCGTTGAGCAGTCGTCGGGGCCTCGGGGTCAAGGTGGAGCGCCCGCAGCGAAGCGAGGACGAACGACCTTGACGCCGGGGTGGCGGCTGCTACGTGACCCCGGCGCCCGGACGTCAAGGTGGGCTGCGGTCGTGGGGGGTGATGCGCCGGGCGGTCAGCGGGCTGGCCGCCATTCTGATGTTCGCGGGTTGGTTCCGCAGTGGGGCGTTGCGCAGCGGGTGCCTCAGTCTGATCGCGGCGATGGCGGGTGCGGTCATAGAACAGTCGAGGGTCGGTGCTGCTGCGGCGGGTGCCCGGCGCATCACGTGGTGCTCGCGCAGGTCCAGCCCGGACGGCTGCAGCGAGACGGATGAGGTCATGTCAGGCGGCGGTCATCTCGGCCCAGACGAACCCGGCGAGCTCGCGGGCGATGGCGGTGACGACAATCTTGCGGTTGGTCTTGCGGGCGTCGAGGCGGCGGAACTGGGTGGACAGACGTTGCTGCGCGGTCCAGGAGCGGGCGACAACGTTGGGGTCGAGCCCGGCCTGGCGCCGTCGCAGCACGACACCAGCGGCGGGCCGGGACCGGTAGGCCCACGCCGACTCGATGAGCTGCGTGCGCAGGTGAGTGTTGCCGGCGTGGGTGATGCCGCCGCGCTGGGTGCGCTCACCGGAAGAGCTCTCCGAGGGGACGAGCCCGCAGAACCCCATGAACATCGATGCCGTCGGGAACCGGCGCCAGTCGCACACCTCCGAAGCCAGGGTCAACGCGCCGAGCTCGGTGATCCCCCGGTAGGCGCACAGCCGGGCGACGGCGTCAGCGAACGGGGCTCGGGTGTGGCACAGCTCGATGTCGGCATCGATGGCGTCGACGGCAGCCTCGCGGACGGTCAAGGTGGCCCGGTAGTGACTGAACGTCGCCGTCAGCGCCGGGTCATCGAAGTGTTGCTGGTTGATCCAGACCTGATGCTTGAGCGTCCAGTTGTCGCCGCCGCGCCAGATACGGCCGTGACGCAACAGGAACTTGCCGAGACGGTGACGGGCCCGGGTGCGGTCGATGACCATGTCGGCGCGGGCCCGGCACAGATCACGCACCGCCTCCTCGGCGGTGGTCGGGACCCGCACCGCGGTCAGCTGACCGGCCCGGAACAGCACCGCCAGCCGGCGGGCGTCACGCTTGTCGGTCTTCACCCGGTCACCAGGCCGGGTCGGGATCAACGACGGGGCGATCACCTCACAACGGATCCGAGCATCCCGCAGCGTGCGGGCCAGCTCATAGCCGGTCGGACCGGCCTCGTAGCACGCCCACACCCGGGCCGGATCGTCGAACCGGGCGATCAGGCGGCGCACCATCTCGTCGTCGGAACTGATCTTGTCGACCAGCGGCGACGTCGAGCCC
>JAKEEW010000856.1 GCA_022616375.1 Sporichthyaceae bacterium | reverse complement strand
GGGCTGGTGGTCGCCGGGGACCGCCGCTTCGGTACGCTCGTCGAGGAGCACGTGGCGTGGGTGGACCACGTCGCTTCGTACCAGCCCGGCCGGTTCTTCACCCGTGAGCTGCCACCCATCATGGCCGTGCTGAGCGTGGCCGGGACGCTGGACCTGCTGATCATCGATGGTTACGTGGACCTGGACCCGGCTGGCCGGCCCGGGCTGGGTGCTCACCTGCATCAGGCGCTCGCCGTGCCGATCATCGGCGTGGCCAAGACCGCGTTCCGGACCGCCAGTCATGCGGTGGCGGTCCGCCGCGGCCGGGCCGCCCGACCGCTGTACGTCACCGCTGCGGGCATCCCGATCGAGCAGGCCGCCAGCCTGGTGGCCGCCCTGTCGGGTCCACATCGGATCCCACATGCGTTGCGCCGCGCCGACCGGCTGGCTCGCGGCGACCAGCCACACCGCTAGCACCCATAGACGGAGACATGCCTTTCGCTGGTGTAGCATCGGCCGGTGGACGATCTACCCAAAGCCTTGTTCGCGTTCCCAGGCCCGCTGCGCGACCAGCTCATCGAGGCCATCCTGACCGGTGCCAAGACCAGCACGACCTCGCTCGTGGTCGAGTACGAGCATGACGGCGAACCGCTGCCCGCCGTGGGCGCCCGGTCGGTGCTGGTCGACTCGGCCGACCAGCCCGTGGCGATCATAGAGACGACCGAGGTACGGGTCATGCCGCTGCGCGACATCGATCTTGCTCACGCCATCGATGAAGGCGAGGGCTACACCTCTGTCGCCGAATGGCGGGCTGGGCACGAGACGTTCTGGCTCAGTGCCGAGATGCGGGACTATCTGGGCTACCCGGACTTCCGAGTAACCGACGACACGATGGCGGTGGCGGAACGGTTTCGGCTGGTCGAGCGCTGGTGACCTGCGGGTCCTTTAGGTGGCTGTTTGCTGCAGCCCACTGTGCGCTACAACCCACCGGCGACGCGGAGGATGGCCCCGGTCACGTAGGAGGCTTCGGGGCCGAGCAGCCACGCGATGGCCGCTGCGATCTCCTCGGGCTCGCCGGCCCGACCGAGCGGGATACGGTCGGCGAGGCGGTCGGCGCGGTCCGGATCGCCGG
>JAKEEW010000014.1 GCA_022616375.1 Sporichthyaceae bacterium | reverse complement strand
GGCTTGCCGACACGCTGGCCCCGTGCCGCTGCGCTACCTGCCGCACGATCGCCAAGCCAAGCCCGGAGCCGGACATCCGCCGGGCCGTGGTGGCCCGGTAGAACCGGTCGAACACGTACGGCAGGTCCGCGTCGGCGATGCCGGGGCCGCAATCACCGACCCGAAGCTCACCCTCGTGCAGCCGGATCGTGATCGTGCCGCCCGGTGGGCTCCACTTGACCGCGTTGTCCAGCACGTTGGTCACCGCCCGCTCCAGCGCGGTGGCGTCCCCCCGAGCCGGCCATGGCTCCAGCGTGACGTCCAGCGACAGCTCGCCGCTGCGGCGGCCGATCCGGTCGATGGCCCGCTCGCACACCTCGGCGAAGTCCAGCGGTTCGCTCTGTTCGGCCGGTGGATCGTCGCGCGCCAGCTCGATCACGTCCTGGACCAGCCCGGACAGCTCCTCGACCTGGGCGCGGACGTCGGCGAGCAGGTCGGCCCGCTCCGCCGGCTGGAGCCGGCGGCCCTGGCTGGTGTCGTCCTGCGCGAGCAGGTCCAGGTTGGTGCGCAGGCTGGTCAGCGGGGTGCGAAGCTCATGACCCGCGTCGGCGACCAGCTGCTGCTGGCGCTGCCTGGATCGGTCGAGCGCGGCCAGCATCGCGTTGAAGCTGCCGGCGAGGCTGGCCAGCTCGTCGTGACCACGCACGTCGATCGGTTCCAACCGGTCGGTGCTGGCCACCCGCTCGGCTGCGGCGGTCAGGTCGGCGACCGGTTGCAGACCGGCCCGGGCGATCGCCAGCCCGGCCGACGCCGCCGCCACCACGCCCAACGCTCCGACCAGCAGCAGCACCAGGCCGAGCCGGTCGAGCAGCCGTTCGGCGTCCGCGGTGGATTGCGCCAGCACCAATGCGAGCCCCGGCTGGACCGGGACCGCCACCACCCGGAACTCCTGTCCGCGCAGGTCGGCGGTGCGGATCGAGCGAGCCAGCTCACCGCGGGCGACTTGCTGCTCGGCCTGGCCGAACGGGGGCGCAGCGAGCTCCCCGGACGCGACAAACCGAGTCCCGTCGGCGCGGATCAGCCCGAGCTTGACGTCGGCAGCACCCAGCGCCTCGGCCGGCACGTCGGCCAGCTGGTCGGGCACCGAGAGCAGGCTACCCACCGCGGCCTGGGCCCGGACCAGCAGGTTGGCGTCCCGGCTGGCGTAGAGCTCGGAGCGGACCGTGAGGTAGGCGGCGATCGAGGCGGCCGCGATCGCGAGCCCGACGGCGGCGGCAGCGAGCAAGGCCACCCTGGAGCGCAGGCTGAGGCGGCTGAGTGCGGACCCGGGTGCGCTCACGGCGCCGGCATTCGCAACGCGTAGCCGACCCCGCGGACGGTATGGATCAGCCGTGGTTCGGTCTCGGTCTCGGTCTTGCGGCGCAGGTAGCCGATGTAGACCTCGAGCGAGTTCGCCGTGGTCGGGAAGTCGTAGCCCCATACCTCGGTGAGGATCTGCTGCCGGGTCAGCACCTGCCGCGGATGCCGCAGGAACAGCTCCAGCAGGTTGAACTCGGTCCGGGTCAGCTCGATCCGGCGTGCGCCCCGGCGCACCTCTCTGGTGACCGGGTCGAGGCTCAGGTCGGCAAAGCGCAGCTCGGCGCCGGACTGCTCGCTGCCCGGATCGGCGGACCAGCGCCGCAGCAGCGCCCGGAGTCTGGCCAGCAGCTCCTCGAGCGCGAACGGCTTAGGCAGGTAGTCGTCGGCACCGGCGTCCAGGCCGGCGACCCGGTCCGAGACCGCGTCCCGTGCGGTCAGCACCAGGATGGGTAGGTCCTCGCCGCTGGAGCGCAGCCGTCGGCAGGTCTCCAGGCCGTCCAGCCGCGGCATCATCAAGTCGAGCACGAGTGCGTCCGGCCGCCGCTGCGCGATCATCTCGATCGCCTCGAGGCCGTCCTCGGCAAGATCGACGTCGTAGCCGTTGAACGCCAGCGAGCGGCGCAGCGACTCGCGCACCGCTTGATCGTCGTCGACCACCAGGATCCGCACGAACCCAAGTGTGCAGGTGGAAGCTAAACGGATGCTGAGAGCGACGCGCTCGGGTGTGTCCTCTCCGAACTGTCCGGAGATACCCGCGGCCAGCCGGAGATACCCGCGGCCAGCCGGAGATACCCGTAGCAGACCGAGGATCCCCGTACCGAGCCGAGGATCCCCGTAGTTGGCCGGGAATCCTCGGAGTACTCGATTTTCGCTGCCCGCCGGGTCGAGGACTCAGTTCACCAGGAAGATGATCAAGGCCACCAGGATCGCCACGACCACCACGGCCGGGATGAGCCGCTTGAGGATGCTCGGCCCGGCCGAGGAGAGCAGGTTCACCGGCTCGGCGACCGGCGAGTCGATCTTCCGGACTACCGGTTCGGTGACCGGTGCAGTCGCTCCGGCCACTTGGGGCTCG
>JAKEEW010000855.1 GCA_022616375.1 Sporichthyaceae bacterium | reverse complement strand
GTGCCGTTCACCGCCGCGCAACTGGCGCAGATGGGGCCGGGGCTGGCCGTGGCGGCCGTCGGCGACGTGCCGGTCGAGCCCGTCGAGCGGCCGTGCCATCCGCAGCTTGCGGAACACGTGATCCGCCGGCTCAGCGCCGTCGGGTTCGATCCGGCGGCGTCACGGGAGTTGCCGGCGGGCCGGCACGGCAATCACGGAATTCCACACGGGTGGGGTTTCATCTACCAGCAGGTCCTCGGCGGGGCGCAGGTGCCGTGCGTGCCGATCTTCGTCAACACGTTCTACGAGCCGAATCCGCCGGCACCTGCCCGTTGTCACGAGTTCGGGCTGGCGCTGGCCGACGCGATCGCCGACTATCCCGAACCACTTCGGGTCGGTGTCGTGGCCTCGGGCGGCCTGAGCCACTTCGTCGTCGATGAGGACCTGGACCGGGCGTTCCTCGACGCGCTGTGCGGCGCCGACGCGGGCAAGCCGTTTCCGGCAGACGCGCAGGTGCTGGTGTCGGGCACGGCGGAGCTGCGCAACTGGATGGTCGCCGCGGCGGCGTTGCATCGGGCCGGTCTGACCGCTCAGGTGGTCGACTACCAGCCCTGCTACCGCACACCCGCGGGCACCGGTTGCGCGATGGGGTTCGTGACCTGGCAGCGGCGGGATGTGGCAGCGGAAGAGACTCGAGGAGGAGGGCAACATGGCTCAGGTCGCCATTGAGGGGCTGACCAAACGGTTTGGCGACCATCTCGCGGTCGACCGAGTGGACCTGCACATCGCCGAGGGCGAGTTCGTGACCCTGTTGGGCCCCAGCGGCTGCGGCAAGACGACCACGCTGCGCTGCCTGGCCGGGCTGGAGGACCCGACGGCCGGGCGCATCAGCATCGGCGGGCGGCTGGTGTGCGCGCCGGACCGGGGCGTGTGGGCGCCACCGGACCAGCGCGCCATCGGCATGGTCTTCCAGAGCTACGCGTTGTGGCCGCATCTGGATGTGCGTGGCAACATCGCCTACGCGTTGCGCCGAGCCGGCGTGGCCCGCGACGAGCGCGATCGGCGAGTGCTGGACATGCTCACGACCATCGGCCTGGCCGAGCGGGCCGATCATCCCATCGGCAACCTGTCCGGTGGCCAACAGCAACGGGTGGCGCTGGCCC
>JAKEEW010000854.1 GCA_022616375.1 Sporichthyaceae bacterium | reverse complement strand
CGTCCGGCAAGGCGAAGGAGGAGTCGATAGTGGAGCTATGGCGACTCTCGACTTCGCAGCCGGTCGTCGCCTGGGCGGCGATCCGCGCCGCCGACGACTTGGCAGACACACCCTAGCCCAGCCGATCGAGTGCGGTGGCGGCGTCGGCGATCAGGTCGTCGGTGTCCTCGAGCCCGATCGAGAACCGCACCGCTCCGGGCCGGATCCCGGCGGTGGCCAGGGCGGCCTCGTCGAGCTGCCGGTGGCTGCTGGAGGCCACGTGCGAGACCTTGGTGTAGACCCCGCCCAGCGACGACGCGTTCAGCGCGACCCGTAGGCCGTTCGCCAGGGCCAGTCCGGCGTCGAACCCGCCGTGCGGGGTGACCGTGACGATGCCGCCGTAGCGCGGTCCACCGTCCGGCCGGCTGGACCGGTCGAACAGCTTGCCGGCCAGCTGGTGGTCCGGGTGGCTGGCCAGGCCCGGGTAGGCCACCGCCTCGACCGCCGGGTGGTCGGCCAGCGCGGTGGCGAACTCCAGTGCGGATGCGCTGATCCGCTCCATCCGCAGCGGGAGTGTGAGCAGCCCGCGGCGCAGCAGGTAGGCCTCGTCCGGGGCCAGGAAGCCACCAGTGTCGATCCGCACCTCGCGCACCGGATGCACCCGCTCGGGAGTGCCGACGATCACCCCACCGGTGACGTCGCTGTGCCCGCCGATGTACTTGGTGGCCGAGTGCATGACCAGGTCGGCGCCGGACTCCAGCGGACGGCACAGGACCGGGCTGGCGAACGTGGAGTCCACGCACAGCGGCACCCCGGCGTCCCTGGCGATCGCGGCGAGGCCGGGCAGGTCGGCCAGCCGGGTGGTCGGGTTCGCGATCGTCTCGACCCAGATCAGCGTGGTCTCCGGCCGGATCGCGGCCCGGACCGCGTCCAGGTCGACCGGATCCGCCCAGCTCACGCTGACCCCGAACCGGCTCAGCACGCTGTGCAGCAGTGCGTAGGTGCCGCCGTACACCGCCCGGGCGGCCACCACGTGCGCGCCCGCGTGGGTATAGGTGAGCAGCACCGCCGTGGTTGCGGCCGAGCCGGAGGCGAACGCCTCACCGACGGTTTCCCGATCCAGGTTCCCGCCCTCCAACGCGGCCACGGCGGCCGCGAACGCGTCCGCGGTGGGGTTGGCGACCCGGCCGTAGGAGTAGCCCTCGACCCGGCCTGCGAGCAGATCCGCGTACTCCTCGGCCGAGGAGAACGCGTAGGCCGCGCTGCGCACCACGGCACCGCCGAGCGGGCGCTGGTGCAGCTCGGGCGGTGGGGGCAGGTTGACCGCCCTGGTGTACTCGCCGCGCGCCCGATCCGCCACTGCCGCCTCCTCCGCCACCGGGCCCCGGAGCGCCGGTCTAGTGTCCGTATCGCTCCGGTTTGGCCGCCCTCGACATCAGGTTACGCAGCATGTCCAGCGGGGCCATCCCGTCGTGCACGACCGCGACGACGTGCTCCACGATCGGCATGTCGACCTCGTTACGGCGGGCCAGCTCGAGGATCGACTCGCAGGATTTGACGCCCTCCACCACTTGCCTGGTGTCGGCGAGCATCTCGGCGATCTGCTGGCCCCGGCCGAGCTGCTCGCCGAACGTGCGGTTGCGAGACAGCGGCGACCAGCAGGTCGCCACCAGGTCGCCGAGGCCGGCTAGACCGGAGAACGTGAAGGGGTCGGCGCCTAGCGCGGCGCCGAGCCTGGTGGTCTCGGCCAGTCCGCGGGTGATCAGCGAGGCCTTCGCGTTGTCGCCGAAGCCCATGCCGTGCGCCATCCCGACCGCGAGCGCGATCACGTTCTTCACCGCTCCGCCGAGCTCGGTGCCGACCACGTCGGTGTTGGTATAGGGCCGGAAGTAAGGGGTGTGGCAAACCGCCTGGATCCGAGCCGCGACGGTCTCGTCGGTGCAGGCGATCACGCTGGCCGCGGGCTGCCGTTGGGCGATCTCCGGCGCGAGGTTCGGCCCGGACAGCACCGCGACCCGCTGTTCGGCCACGTCCGCGACCCCGCGGATCACCTCGGACATCCGCTTGGCGGTGCCGAGCTCGACCCCCTTCATCAGGCTGAGCAGCACCGCCTCCCGCGGGATCAGCGGAGCCCAGCCGACCAGATTCTCCCGTAGCCGCTGGGAGGGCACCGCGAACACGACCAGCTCGCTGCCCTCGAGCGCTTCCCCGGCATCGCAGGTGGCGGTCAGCGGTGGCAGCTCGACACCGGGCAGGTGATCGGGGTTCTCCCGCTTGGCGTTGATGGCGTCGACCAGCTCGGCGCGCCGGCCCCACAACCGGACGTCGGCACCCGCGTCGCCAACGACCAGCGAGAAGGCGGTGCCCCAGGCGCCGGTGCCGAAAACTGCGACCCGAGTCATCTCAGCCGCCCTCTGGCTCGCCGGGCTTGGGCCGGTTGGGGTTACCGGTCTCGACCACGCCGGCCTTGCGCATGTCGAAGCGCTCGGCCGGGGCCTGCTCGCCGCGGATCTTCTCCAGCTGCTCGGTGACCGCCGCCATGATGTGCTCGGTCGCCTCCCGAAGCGTGGCCGCGGTGAGCGGCTTGCCGGCGAACTCGGACAGCTCCACCGGCGGGCCGGCCTGCAGGTGCATGGTCTTGCGCGGCAGCAGCTTGGGCTTCTTCGAGTAGGGGCCGAGTACCTCCTGCGGGCCCCACTGGGCGATCGGTATCACCGGGCAGCCGGTCATCAGCGCGACCCGGGCCGCACCGGTCTTGCCGACCATCGGCCACAGCCCGGGGTCGCGGCTGACCGTGCCCTCCGGGTAGATCACGATGCACTCGCCGCGCTCGATCCCGGCCACCGCGGCCCGGAACGCGCTGGTGGCGTCGGCGGTCTGCCGGTAGACCGGGATCTGGCCGAGCTTGCCTACGATCCTGCCGAGCACCGGGATCGTGAACACTCCGGACTTGGCCAGGAACCGGGGAACCCGGCCTGCGTCGTAGACGAAGTGGGCGAACGCGAACGGGTCGAAGTACGAGACGTGGTTGGTGACCAGGACCACGCCGCCGGTGGCCGGGATGTGCTCCGTCCCCCGCCAGTCCCGCTTGGTGAACACGGTTAGCGGCGGCTTCACCAGAACCACGGCCAGCCGGAACCACGGGCCGATCTTCCGAGGGCGTCCGCGCTTGGTCACTCGGCTACCTCCTGCGCTGGTGTGTTTCCCTCGGGGGACCTCGTCCCACCGGGCGCCTAAGTGTCTCCGAGCCCGGTCCGGGTGTCGAGGACAGGGTCACCCGGGTCGCCGCAGACCATCCGGTGGCCGATGGCTGACAGACTTGCGCCGATGACTGCGCGGTGGTCGCTGGTGGTGCCGGTCAAGCGGTTGGCCGGGGCCAAGACCCGGCTGGCCGGGCTGGCCGGCGGCCGCCGGGCGGAGCTCGCGCTGGCGTTCGCAGCGGATACCGTCGCGGCGGCGCTGGACTGTCCCGAGGTGGCGGCGGTAGCCGTGGTGACATCGGACCCGGACGCGGCCGCCCTGCTCGGGGGCGAGTTGGGTGCGCTGATCGTGCCCGACCAGCCGGAGGCCGGGCTGAACCCGGCGTTGCGGCACGGCGCCGCGGTTGCGGCCGACCGCTGGCCGGGGCACGCGATCGGCGCCCTGTCCGCGGACCTGCCGGCGCTGCGGCCGGCCGAGCTCGCGGTCGCGCTGGCCTTGGCGGCCGGGTATCCGCGGGCCTACCTGGCCGATGCCGCAGGGACCGGCACGACCGTGCTCACCGCCCTGGCCGGGGTCGAGTTGGCAGCGGCGTTCGGCACAGGCTCGAGCCGTGCCCACGCCGCATCCGGCGCGGTCCCGCTGGCGGATCAGCTCGCCGCCGACGTCGCCTCGGTGCGACGTGACGTGGACACTCCGGCGGAGCTCGCCCAGGCGCTACTACTGGGTGTGGGCAAGCACACGGCGGGTGTGCTGGCTAGCCTTGCCCGCATGCAGGCAACCGTGCGCACGTTCGACCCGACCACCCGCAGCGGTTCGGTATTGCTCGACGACGGCACCGAGCTGCCCTACGACGGCGCGGCATTCGATGCCGGCGGCCTGCGCCTGCTCAGGTTCGGACAGCGGGTGCGGATCCTGGTCGAGGGCGAAGGCGCCGACACCCGGGTCACGTTCCTGACCCTCGCCACGCTCTAGCGCCAGCCCGCTCGCCACCTGCCGCTTGCGACAATCGGGGGGTAATTTCGGTTGCAATGCTACTAAGGCCTACGAAGCTCCGCGATGACCTCGCCGCGGCCCAATGCGACCCGAATCCTTTGCGCAGTTGCGGGTCTTCTGTGGTGAATATCGGACCAGCTCCAGCAAACTACTTCGAACCCTAATTCCGGTGATCGGGCTTCTCGCGGCTTTTCCCGATAGAGCAGGCTCGGAGAGACGTATTTTCCGCGACCGTCGGCTTCGCCCACTACGCCATATTCGGCCCAGCAGAAATCAACCCCTTGCGACGAATCTGCCGGTGTCATCACAAATCTCAACTTGGGTAGCGGGCATCGGCAGCCCGGTGTCGGCGAACAACACCCGCGACCTCGACTCGAGCGGGCTCTCCGCGCAGACGTCGGCGAACCCGAGGGCACGGCCTGCGCCGACGCTGCCCGGCCAGCTCGGCCCGG
>JAKEEW010000853.1 GCA_022616375.1 Sporichthyaceae bacterium | reverse complement strand
GCCGCCAACCAGCTCGACGAAGACCTCCTCCAGGTCCCGACCGCCGCGTACCTCGTCCAGGGTCCCGACCGCCGTGAGCCTGCCATCGGTGAGGATCGCGACGTGGGTGCACAGCTTCTCCACCACTTCCATGACGTGGCTGGAGAAGATGACGGTCCCGCCACCGTGCACATAGCGCTGCAGGATGTCGCGGATCAACGCCGCCGCGACCGGGTCGACCGCCTCGAACGGCTCGTCCAGCACGAGCAGGCGGGGCGCGTGCAGCAGCGCACAGGCCAGGCCGATCTTCTTGCGCATCCCGGCCGAGTAGTCGACCACCAGCGTGCGCCCGGCGTCGGCCAGCCCGAACACGTCGAGCAGGTCGACGGTACGGGCATCGACCTCCGCGGCGTTCATGCCGCGCAGCAGGCCGGTGTAGGCGAGCAGCTCCGCGCCGCTGAGCCGGTCGAACATCCGTACGCCATCGGGCAGCACTCCGAGGCGACGCTTGGCCTCCACCGGATCCGACCACACATCGTGGCCCAGCACATAGGCAGAGCCGGCGTCGGGGCGCAGCAGCCCCACCGCCATCGACAGGGTGGTGGTCTTGCCGGCACCGTTGGGCCCCAACAGGCCGTGCACGCCGGTGCCCATCGTCAGGTCCAACCCATCGACGGCCATCCGCCGCAGCCGCACCGCCAGCCAGGGCGACGTGCGCCGGTAGAGCTCATCGAACGCGCCCCGGTCACCCCGAGCGACCCGGCGAACCAGGTGCTCCTCGTCCATCGAGCTCAGGGCCGAGGTCACAGCGCCCATCCTGCCTTCACACCCGGACAGTCGGCCGCCAGGCGTGATCAGGTTCTCGCTCCCACGTGAGCCACGTCACAGCAGGCCCCACGACCACTCGCCGATCTAGGGCGTTCCGGTGTTAGTTGATCAATAATCACCCCGATATGCCCTAGATCGCGGACCGGGCTGACCCGGGCGCCAGGATCCGCGTGGTGCCACCCGGTGGTCACGCCGATGAGCCGCAGAGCTCCAGTAGCTTGGTCACGGTTGTCCAGTTGCGGGCCGTGCCGACCACCGCTGCCGCACCGCCCCGCGCCAATGCAGGCACGAGCTCGCTTCGGCCCATCCCATTGGGCAGGTAAAGGTAGACCACCGATCCGGCCACCTCGGCGCGCTCCGGACCACCCGCGGTCGCGGCCCGAGCCACCAGGTTGGCCACCCGCTCCGCGGCGGCTGGGCCGATCGGGGCACGGGTGAACAAGACATGCAGCGCCTTCGAGTTCTCGGCGCTGCGATACGGGTTGTGCCGCTCGACCGCCATGAGCTCGTCGTGGGTGAGCACCACGCTGTGCACATCAAGGCCGAACCTGGCGTCGACGATCCGGTCAATGTCCGCGGCTATCGCGCCACCAACGACCTGCCCGGGAGGCACGAACACGACGTTGCCGCTCTGGATGTAGGTGACCACGCTGGTGTAGCCGGCCGACAGCAGGCAGGCGCGCAGGTCGGCCATCGGAAGCTTCCCGCGCCCGCCGACATTGACCGCCCGGAGCAGAGCGACATGGCGAGGCATCACGTGAGTCTAGTCGCGGCCGGGCGCCGTTTCATGGGTCACGACCGGGCGGAGGGGGAACTTTGTCGGTATATGTCG
>JAKEEW010000852.1 GCA_022616375.1 Sporichthyaceae bacterium | reverse complement strand
GGTCGCCGGGATGCCCCACAGCGCCTGCGAGCCGTAGCCCTTCTGCCACACCAGCACCACGACCCCGTAGGTCGCGCCGACCGACAGCAGGTTCAGCAGCACCGCCTTGGCCGGCAGCAGCAGCGACCGGAACGCGCGGACCAGCAGCACGAAGGTGACCAGCGCGATCACCACGAGCATCAGCGGGAAGCTGCCGTAGATCGCGTCGATGCCGTCGATCAGGCTGGCGCCCGACCCGCCGACCCGCACCCCGGGCATGGCGGCCGCGGCCTCGCGCACGCGGGCCACGGTGTCCCTGCCGGTGGCGGTGCTCGCCTCGTCGACCGGCATCACGCTGACCACGGCACCGCCGTCCCGGCGCCAGTCCCGGCCTTCGGGGGCGACCGCCGTGTACACGCCCGGCAGGGCCGCGAGGCGCGCGGCCACCTGGCCCGGGTCGGTCCCCGCCGGCGTGAGCACCTCGATCGGGGTGAGCACACCCGTCGGGACGCTCGCACGCTCCAGCGTCACCAGCCCCTCGTGGGCTGGCCCGGACTTGGTGAGCGAATCGGCCTCCGGGTCGCCCAGGCGCATGTCGAGCGCTGCCGCGCCGAGGGCGCCGAGGAGCACCATCGCGGCCGCGGTCGCGGTCCAGCGGCTGCGGACCACCCCGCGCGCCCAAGCCGTCCAGCCGCGGCCCGCGTGGGTGCCCTTGCGCAGCCTCGGCCAGTCGGCCCGCTCAGCGACGCTGGCCAGCAGCACCGGCAGGAGCGTGAGCACCACGAGGACGCTGATCAGCGGGACGAGCATGCCGCCGTAGCCGATGCTGCGCAGGAACGGCACCGGGAGGAACACCAGCGCGAACAGGCCGACCGCGACGGTGAGGCCGCTGAACACGACCGCGCGGCCAGCGCTGGCCATGGCACGGTGGACCGCCTCGTCACCGCGGTGCCCGCGGCCGCGCTCCTCGCGCCAGCGCGTCACCAGCAGCAGCGAGTAGTCGATCGCCACGCCGAGCCCGATGAGCGCGACCAGGAACTGCACCACGAAGTTGACGTCGGTGAACGCGGTGAGGCCGAGGATGACGAGGAAGCTCGCGAGGATCGAGGTCGCCGCGATCAGCAGTGGCATCAGGGCGAGCAGGGAGCCGAAGACGAACGCGAGCACCCCGAGCGCTCCGAGCCCGGCGAGCAGCGTCTCGGCGAACACGCCGATGCTGTCGCCGCCGCCCTCGGCGCCGCCAGTGGTGTCGGCCGCCAGCTCGTCGATGCCGGTGATCCGGACGGTCGCTCCTTCAGGCAGGGCGGGTCCCAGGGCCGCGGTGACCGCCGGTGCCAGCGAGGGGGCGTCGAATTCCCCGAAGCTCGGCCCGAGCACCAGTGCGAAGGTCGTCCGCCCGTCGGCTGCGACGAAGCGGCGGTCACCGGTGTCGGCCCAGGAGACGACCCGCAGCCGCGCGTCCGCGGCGACCGCGCCGAAGGCCCGCCCGAGAGCGGCTCGGACACCGGGACTGTCGACGGTGGTGCCTTTCGGGAGCGTCACCACGGGCACCAGCGGGACAGCCTCGCCACCGTTGCCATAGGTCCGCAGGATCGCCTGGTTGGCCTCATAGCTCGCCTGACCGGGCATCGAGAAGTCCTGAACCAGGCGACCAGACACCTTGGACGCGGTCGCACCGCCGGCGACCAGCACAGCGAGCCAGAGCAGGCCGACGAGCAGCTTGTGCCGCAGCACGAACGTGGACAGAGCGGTCATGAGGCGGGACTCCTCCTCCGGTGCGGTGGTCGATCCGTCTTGCGACCCCATTGCACCGCGATGACCTTTGGGCACCCTTGGAATGACCTTGGGGTTTCCTGTGAGTTCCCGTCGCTGTTCCGCCCACCCGCGTTCTTCGCTCCCGCCACCGATCCC
>JAKEEW010000851.1 GCA_022616375.1 Sporichthyaceae bacterium | reverse complement strand
CTCTCCGCAAAGCGTTGGTGATACTCGACGGAGGACGGGTGAAGGCCCACCACGTCGAGCAGGACCTGATGGGGGTCGCCGCTGGCGCCGACGTGCGCCACCCGGCTCGACATGCGGTCCCAGTCCCGGCGCAGCTCGGCGAACAGCGTCGGCAGCGCGGCGAGGAAGGCGCGGAACCCCTCCGGATGGGCGATCCCTTGCGGTAGGCTCCAGCCACCGTCGGTAGGCCACTGCAACCGGCTGTAGGCGGTGATGGGCAGGATCCCGTAGGGCTGGTCGCCGATGCGCACCGCGGGCGAGAGCCCTCGTCCGGTCACGAAGTGGGTAAAGAACCACCGGGCCAGCTCGATGGTGTGCTCGTCGAAGATCGGGCCCATCATGGTCTCCATGAAGTAGCCCCAGGTCGCCGGCCACAGCACCGTGTTCATGGCGCGGGCCTCGCCCATGTCCCGGCCTCGGCTGTTCGTGGTCTGTTCGAACGTACCCAGGTCCAGGCCCAGCGTGTCGGCCAGCCATTGGCTGTCCAGGCGGGCAAGGTAGTCCCCGGTACGGCGCAGCGGTGCCAGCCGGCCGAAGGTGAGGTCAAAGGTCTGGTCCGGGTCTGCGGTGGCACCGTAGGCGGAGGAGGTGCCCTCGGTGTTGTTGGTCACCGAGCCGGTGCGGAGCAGTCCGAAGCCGACCGCGCTGCGCTGGTGGTGGCCGAAGAGCGTCTCCACCAGCTCCTTGCCATCGTGGTGATCCGCACTGAGCCGCACACCCAGCACCAGGAGCTGGTCAAAGCCGTGGCGAACATCGTCGTTGCTGAGGTCGACCCGAAAGCCCATGCCCACCCGCACCGCCTCGTCGAAGTTGGCGAGCCACCGCAGCTCATCGCCCAGCTCCAGGTCGGCGCCGTCCGGTCGGATCTGGTGCTGGGGATCGGCGAGCGGGTTGGGCCCCACGGCCAGCGGTGACGGTATCGGGGCTCCGATCTGGTTGAGCACCTCGACGCCGTTGCGGTAGCCGAGCAGCACGAACCGCTCGGGCAGCGCCGTCACCACGGCGGGCTGCGACCAGGCCAGGCGCTGGGTGGGCACGGTGGCCGGGTCGGGCAGCTCCAGGAAGACCACCTCGGCGGCCGCTCCCGGCTGGTGCGGCTCGCGCTGGAAGTTCACCGGCCGATACCCGGCGACCAGCTCAGCGGCCCGCTGCCCGCCCACCGTAGCGACCAGCTCGGCGAGGGCGGCGTCCTGGCCGGGCCCGTCATCGCCGGCGAGCCACGCCGCCCGCCAGTACGCGGCGGTGGCGGCGGTCTCGCCGGCCGGCAGCGGGATCTGCACCGCCACCACCAGGCGGATGACGTCCTCGTGGGCCTTGGCCGGCAACGCGTTGAGGTTGAGCGGTCGGTACTGGTCGATGAGCCACGCCGCCCGGCCCGAGCCGAACCGGCCGGCCAGCGCCCGCCACGCACCGCGCTCCTGGTCGGTGATGGTGCCGGCTTTCGCCCAGGCGACCCAGAACTGGCGTACCTGCGTCAGCTCCGACTCCGACAGGGTCGGCTCGAACGTGTCGACCAGGCAGTCGTCCGGGAACAGCCGAACCCAAAGCTGGGGACGGGCCCGCT
>JAKEEW010000850.1 GCA_022616375.1 Sporichthyaceae bacterium | reverse complement strand
GGCCTTAAAGCGTTGTGCGGATCTTGGGCTACTCGTCCTCTTGGATGGGCTCATCCCGCAGGTCCTGGCACAGCCTATCGACAGCCTTCTTCAGCTCGGGCACGTCGTGATCGACGGTGGCCTGCAGGATCGCATGGGACGTGTCGAAGTAGCGATGGGCAAGATGGTCGCGCATCCGGGCGATCTGGGTCCACGGGATGGCCGGTTCGGCGCTGAGCACATCGGCGGGCAGCGCCTTGACCGCTTCCCCGATCTCCAGCAGCCGAATCCGCACTGCGTCGAAAACGAGCCCATCGGACAGGTCGCCGCGCTGGAGATGAGAGTGGATCGCCTCGATCGCGGCTTGGATATCGGTCAGCCGCTGACGGTCCCGGTAGGTCACAACGGCACCAACTCGCGCTCCACCCGCGCGCGCACGTCGGGCTTAAGGTCCTGCTCCGGCACCAGGTCGACCCGGCAGCCGAGGATTGTTTCAAGATCGGCCTGCACCCGACCCAGCCCGAACAGACCCAGGCCGGGCGGCAGGTCGGCCAGCAGGTCCACGTCGCTGCCGGCCTGATCCCGGCCGCGGGCCACACTGCCGAATACCCGCAGGTTCGACACCCCATACGCCGCGGCCGCCGCAACGATTTGACGCCGACAACGACGCACCCGCCGGCCCACCGGCCCGGACAACGCCCCCAAGGCCGGAGCTGAGTGGCGAAGGCTCACATCCAGCTCGTACCCAGCCGCCTCCACCAGCGCCACCAACGTCGACATGGCGGGCTGCCGGCGGCCCGACTCATACGCGCTGATCACACTCTGCGTCACCCCAGCCCGAGCGGCGAGCTCCACCTGCGACAACCCAGCCCGCCGGCGCGCCTCCCGCAACACCGCCGCGGCCGTAATCGGATCCGAACCCACCCCAACAGTATAGCGGATCGTCAGTAATCGGATGGGGTCGGCCCGTCCACCGGCGCCGCGAGCGGGAAGCCATCCGGCCATCGCAGCCACTCCAGGTAGTCCAGACAGTCCACATCGGACCGGAACCAGGACAGGAACTCAGGCGTCGAGCGCGGGTAGTCCACGCCGGCTACCGGCCGGTCGCCAGTATCGGACGTCATGGACCAAATCGTAT
>JAKEEW010000849.1 GCA_022616375.1 Sporichthyaceae bacterium | reverse complement strand
GCTGTGGCGGTGGCCGCGCTCACCGGCGACGGCCACGCCGGGCAGACCTATGCGCTGACCGGGCCGCGGGTGCTGTCGTTTGCCCACGCCGTGGAGGTCATCCGCCAGGCGTCGGGCCGGTCGCTGCGCTTCCGGGGCGCGAGCGGGCTGGTGCGGCGGCACCAGAGCGCGGGGGGGCCATGCGGCTGTTCGCCGGGGTCCTTCGGCTGCCACAGCCGGCCGCCGGCACCGCGTCCGGTCATTCGTCGCCCGCCGTACCGTCGAGTTCCGGCCCGCAGACGAACGGCCGCGACACTGGGCCCGGCAGGCCGCCGCCGGCCAGGGCGTCGCTCAACCACGCCTGGACGTCGGTGAAGGTCGTCCATTTCTGGTACCGGCGACCGAGCCCGTCGCAGATCGTAGCGAGGTCGCCCTTGGCGAACACGGTATCGGCATGGCAGACCGCGTACCGGTCGCTGTAGCCATCGCCGACGAAGACCACGTGCCGTCCCGCCTGCTGGTTGTGCAGGATGCGCTCGCGCTTGCAGGTGCCACAGAGCCGGCAGGTCGGGTGGCCGTTCGGAAACATGATCGCCGGTCCATGCGGGCCGAACTCCAGTGCCGCCGCGAATACCGGCACCTCGGGCAGCCCCAGCGCGGCGATCGCCGGGCCGACGAAGAAGCCGAGCCCATCGCTGACGACCTCCACCAGGATGCCGTGGCCCTGCGCGTACCGGACGAACGGAAGGAAAGCCGGATCGTGCTCCTGGGCGAGATCGGGCAGCTCGGCTGCGCTGCGCGGGAGGAGCTGGGCCTCCGCCTCCAGGAGGGCCCGCGAGCCGATCTCGCCACGCCGGTAGGCCAGGTCCAGCGCCAGCCATTGCTCCGTGGACGAGGCCACCCGGACGAGTTCGTCCGAGATGTCTATCGTCGCGATGGTTCCGTCGTAGTCGACCAGGAATGCGATCTCGGTGCCGCCTCGGTCGGGCGGCCTGCTGTCGCGGTGCGGGGACATGCCGCGGTTGTCCTTTGTGAGAGTGTGTGGGTCGTCCTGCTG
>JAKEEW010000848.1 GCA_022616375.1 Sporichthyaceae bacterium | reverse complement strand
TGGAAGACCTCGACGTGCCCGTTGCCCGGTGGCTTCGAGGCCGAGTTCCTCGAGCCGGCAGAACGTGGTCAGGTCAGGGCAGGCGAAGCCCACAGTCGGGGTGGCGTCGGACGCTGCACACCGGTGCCGGCCTGCTCACCGAGCAGAGGGACCGACTCACAGCCCTGTTCGCCGACGACGCCCACGTCGAGGTCGAGGCGACCTGGGGCATCTACCAGCGGATGATCGCCGCCTACCGGCACGAGGACCGGCGGCACGGTCGCGAGCTGATGGTCAAGCTCATCGACTCGATCACCAGCGGTGTACCGAAGGCGCTGGTCGAGATCATCACGCTCGGCCGCACCCTGAAGAAGCGAGCCGCCGACGTGCTGGCCTACTTCGACCGACCCGGCACCAGCAACGGCCCGACCGAGGCGATCAACGGCCGGCTCGAGCACCTGCGCGGCTCCGCGCTCGGGTTCCGCAACCTGACCGACTACATCGCCAGATCGCTGCTCGAAACCGGTGGGTTCAGGCCGCCACTACACCCTCGATCGTGAAGAGCCCGCAATCATCCACATTCCTCCGGGTAGGTGTCGTGCTTCCAGGACATTCGTCGTGGCAGCCCATCCACCTACCTAACGCAGCAGAGGGTGGTTTAGCGCCTCCCCCACGGAGGGCGACACTGGAGGGCCGAGAAATTCTCCATCGCTCACGCAGCACGCGTAACCCACGCAAATGTCCGCGGCCGGGCGCCCGTCAGGGATCGGCGCCGGCTCGATGCTGGCGGCAGCGCGGCCGGACCATCCCGGCGCGCGATGCCGGGCGGGGCGTCGGCGATACTGTGTGGGCGTGGAGTACGTGTCCAGAGTGCCGCGACCGCCGCTGGACGGGCTGATCGACGACCTCTACTACCTAGAGGGTGCGCCGCCGTACGCCCGGCTGACGCTGCCGCCGATGCCGTCGGCGCTGCTCATCGTCAACCTCGGGGCGCCGTTCCGCATCCGCGCCGGCACCGACATCGAGACGGCCGAGTACGCCGACGGCTGCGTGGTCACCATGCCCACCCGCGCGTTGGAGTTCGGCTACCCACTCCGGACCCAGTCCGTCGGCGTGCACTTCAAGCCGTGGGGGCTGGCGCCGTTCCTGCCGATGCCCGCGGCCGAGCTGTGTGACCGGCCGGTGACGGTAGAGCAGGTTTGGGGCCGGCCCGCCATTGCTGAGCTGCGGGACCGGCTGGCCACGGCGGACGGACCGCACGAGATGCTGACGCTGCTCGAGGAGGAGCTGACGCGACGGCTGTGCGAGACCGCCGGCCTGAGGCTGGTCCGCCATACAAGCAGCGTCATCGCGGCGACCACTGGGGCGGTGGCGATCGGCGACCTGAGCGTGGCAGCCGGTGTCAGCAGCACTCATCTGGCACAGCGGTTCAAGGAGCTCATCGGCGTCACGCCGAAGCGGCTGGCCCGCACCTACCGCTTCGCCGCCACCGTGTTCGCGATCAACCCCGCCGGACCGATCGACTGGGGCGACCTCGCCGGTGGCGCAGGCTACTTCGACCAGGCCCACTTCGGCCACGAGTTCCGGGCGTTCACCGGGCTCACGCCGACCAGGTACGTCGAAGTCCGGCGGCGGTTCCTGCGCGAACATCCCGGCCACGCGCTGGACGGCTGGCCGCTGCCGGCCGATTGATTTCTTACAAGAGCGACAGCTCACGACCCGCTAATCTGCGGGCATCCCAAAGCAGAGGAGAGTCCCGTGGGCAAGGTGGTCATGTACAGCTCGGTGTCGGTGGACGGCTTCATCGCGAACGAGAATGACCAGCCCGGACCGCTGTTCGACTGGTTGTCCAACGGTGACGTCCCGTTGGACGAGAGCGGCGAGGTGAAGGTGTCGCAGACGTCCTACGACTACACCCGGCCGTACTGGGACCAGATCGGGGCGACACTCGTCGGCCGCCACGTCTTCGACCTGACGGACGGCTGGGACGGGAAGCCTCCGAGCGGGATCGACCACGTGGTCGTCGTGACGCACCGGCCGCAGCCCGAGGGCTGGGACCCCGAGGCGCCGTTTCACTTCGTCGACGGCGTCGAGGCAGCCATGGCCAAGGCGCAAGAGCTTGCGGGTGACCGCATCGTCGAGGTCGCCGCTGGTGACGTCGGTGGCCAGGTGCTTGCCGCGGGCCTGGTCGACGAGGTGCGCATGGACGTCGTACCCGTCGTGTTCGGGTCCGGCAAGCGCTACTTCGGGTCGGTCCACGCACAGCACCTGTTGGAGGATCCGGACGTGGTGATTCAGGGCAACCGGGTGCTTCACCTGCGCCATCGTGTGCGCCGTTGACCGATCTGAGCGGGTACGCGAAGCTGCGAAAGGTGACACAAGATCGGGCCTCCGGCTGCGTTTGCGCATCGCTGCCCCGGGACCGACGCGCCAGCCAACATCCAGCCAGCGATTACACCCTCAACTGTGAAGAGCCGCTTTGCGGGGCTGAAATGCTCAGGACTAGCATAAGGATGTACTCAGCCTGAGCATAAGGAGTGGGCATGACCACCAGCGCCCTGCACGACCCCGCGACCGGCGAGGAGGTCGACTACGCGACGTGGGCGGGGGAGGTGCGCCGCTTGGCCGCGGCGCGGCGGGCCGTCATCCTCGCCCACAACTACCAGGTCCCCTGGATCCAGGACGTCGCCGACCACGTGGGCGACTCGCTGGCGCTGTCGCGGGTGGCGGCGCGCGGCGACGCGGAGACGATCGTGTTCTGCGGCGTCCACTTCATGGCGGAGACCGCCAAGATCCTGGCGCCCTCCAAGACGGTGCTGATCCCGGACCTGGCGGCCGGCTGCTCGCTGGCCGACTCGATCGACGCCGCCCAGCTCCGTGCCTGGAAGGCCGAGCACCCCGGCGCGGTGGTGGTCGCCTACGTCAACACCAGCGCCGAGGTGAAGGCCGAGTCCGACATCTGCTGCACCTCCTCCAACGCCGCCGACGTGGTCGCCTCGGTCCCGGCCGACCGGGAGATCCTGTTCCTGCCCGACTTCTTCCTCGGCCAGCACGTCAAGCGCGTGACCGGGCGCGAGAACATCCACCTGTGGCTGGGGGAGTGCCACGTCCACGCCGGCATCCAGCCCGCCGAGCTGCGCGCCCGCCTCGAGGCCGAGCCCGGCGCCGAGCTGCTGGTCCACCCCGAGTGCGGCTGCACCACCACGGCGCTGTGGATGGTGAGCGACGGCCAGCTCCCCGCCGACCGCGCCAAGGTCGTCTCCACCGGCGGGATGGTCGCCGCGGCCCAGCGGACCCGCGCCGCCAAGGTGCTGGTC
>JAKEEW010000847.1 GCA_022616375.1 Sporichthyaceae bacterium | reverse complement strand
GATCTCACCGACCGTGCCGGGGGCGCAATCGCGGGCCGTATCGGGGTCGACCACCGCCACCCGCAGATCGCCCAGCGCGCTGCCGCACCCCACCCGACGGATGCCCTCGGTGTCGACGAAGCGCGGCGGCTCGCCGGGGCGCCCGCCGGCCACGATCAGCGTGCTTTCGGCCAGCCCGTAGCACGGGTAGAACGCCTCCCGGCGAAAGCCCGCGGGGGCAAACGCCTCGGCGAACCGGTCCAGCGTCCGCGCGCGTACCGGCTCGGCACCGCAGAACGCGACCGTCCACTGAGTAAGGTCGAGAGAGCCGCGCTGCGGCAGGCTGCTGGCGCGTACGCACAGGTCGTAGGCGAAGTTAGGGCCTCCGCTCATCGTGACGACACCGGCCGAAACCCACCGGGAGATGGTCTCCAGCCAGACCAGCGGCCGGCGGAGGAAGGTCAGCGGAGACATCAGTACGGTCGGGAAGCCGGTGTAGAGCGGCTGAAGAATGCCGCCGATGAGCCCCATGTCGTGGTAGGGCGGCAGCCAGCTCACCCCGACCACCTGAGGCGAGGTGCCGAACGCACGCTGGACCAGCCCGGCGTTGTGGCACAGGTTGGCGTGGCTGAGCACAACCCCTTTGGGAGTGCCGGTGGAGCCCGAGGTGTACTGGAGCAGGGCCGGCGCGTCGGTTTCGACCACCGGCAGGGTCGACCCGTCGGCCGGGTCGGGCCGCGCCGCATCGGTGGCGACCCAGTCGAGCCCGGCCAGCTCGGGCGCCACGGTCAGCTTGTGCGCCGGTGCGGTCAGTGACCGCGCTGCGTCGATGAGTGCTGAGACACTCAGGGCCACTGTGGCGCCACAGTCGGCGACCACGGCCCGCAGCCGCGGCAGGCTCCGCTTCAACCGCGCCGGGTCCGGCGGATAGGCCGGCACCGCGATGGCGCCCGCGTACAGGCAGCCCAGAAACCCCTCCACATAGGCCCGACCGGGCGGGTAGGCCAGCAGCACCGGCCGTCCGGTCTGCCCGCGCTCGACCAGCATCGCGGCGATCTGCCGGGCCGCTGCATCCAGCTCGGCATAGCTGACCCAGGCCTCGTCCTCGTCCTCGTCACCGTCACCGTCGCCGGAGGCGTCGAGCGAGTCACCGGACTCGTCGAGGAAGCGGAAGGCCCGCTCATCCGGCTGGG
>JAKEEW010000846.1 GCA_022616375.1 Sporichthyaceae bacterium | reverse complement strand
GCACCTCCCGGGCGGCGAGCAGGTAGGCGATCCGGTGGGTCAGCACCCGGGTCTTGCCCGACCCGGCCCCGGCCACGATCAGCAGCGGGGCGCCGAAATGGGTCACGGCGGCCCGCTGCGCGTCGTTGAGGCCGACCAGCAGGCGCTGCGGGTCGGCCATCGCCGGGCGCGCGGCGGGGACCACCGGGACGGCGGGTAGGTCGGAGATGGCATGCATCGCAGCGCGAGTCTATGCCGGAGCACCGACAATCCGCGGGACCGACAAATTGCGGGTACGGGCGAGCGCCCCGCCCCGCCGGTCGCGGCCCCACCGCTCGGGCTCGATCTCCTCCAAAGACACTCAATGTGATCGATCGGTCACGTTACATCTATCGCGATTGTCGTCCGGGTAGGGCAGGCTGGGCTCGGTTGCCGGTACAGCCCCACACCTGTATGTCCCACACCTCAATCTTGGGAGGCAGCTCAACGTGGACAGAGCACGCACCGACTGGATA
The DNA here is from genome assembly GCA_022616375.1 of Sporichthyaceae bacterium. Taxonomy (GTDB): domain Bacteria; phylum Actinomycetota; class Actinomycetes; order JAKEEW01; family JAKEEW01; genus JAKEEW01. Next base: position 620 of record JAKEEW010000846.1, on the reverse strand, counting down.
CGCATCGTGCGGACGCTGGTCATCGCCATCTTCGCCGTGGCCGTGGTCCTGGCGCTCAGCCCGCTGACACCGTCATCGCCGCAGCGCGGCACCGCCGCCGCCCGGTGGACGCCGATGTCACCGGTCAGCGTCACGTTCCAGCAGGCGACCGGCGGAACCGCTACCGGCACCCTGCTGGCGTTCAACGACTTCCACGGCAACATCGACCCGCCGACGGGCAGCAGCGGCGTGGTCAACGGCACCCCGGCCGGTGGGGTGGAGTATCTGGCGTACTGGGTCAAGCAGCTGCGCGCCCAGGCCCTGCTGACGACGCCGCACGTCTACACGGTCGCCGCCGGCGACAACATCGGCGCCACCCCGCTGGTCAGCGCCGCCTTCCACGATGAGCCCACGATCGAGGAGCTCAACGCGATGGGGGTCGACCTCAGCTCGGTGGGCAACCACGAGTTTGACGAGGGGGTCACCGAGCTCTACCGGATGCAGTTCGGCGGCTGCCACCCCACCGACGGCTGCCAGGACGGCGACGGGTTCGCCGGTGCCGACTTCCCCTATCTCGCCGCCAACGTCACCGACAAGGTGACCAAGCTGCCGATCCTGCTGCCGCTGACCATCCGGCTGGT
>JAKEEW010000845.1 GCA_022616375.1 Sporichthyaceae bacterium | reverse complement strand
CACCTGGACCGGCCGCTGGTCAACGCGACCGAGCTGCTGCACGTCTCGGCCTTCAAGCCACACGAGCTGACGCAGCAGTTCCGCACCGGCGACGAGGACGGCCAGCAGTTCGCCCACCGCGCGCCCTGGCTCGACGAGGGCCTCGTCGGAGCGGAGGTGCCGCTGTCGCACCGGCTCTACCGGGCCCTGGAGTTCCTGGGAACGCACAGCCGCACCTTCGGCCCGGCGTTCGCCGGCACGGTGTCGCTTGCCCAGGTGCCGCCACCGCCCGTCGGGCTGCCGCCGTACCCCAACCGGGTCGTTGTCCCCGCGGCCATGTCCGGGACGACCGCGACCGGCGGCACCTGGCGGATCGCGGTCGGCTCCAGCCTCGTCATCGACCGGGGCAGGCCGAGCGAAGAGGTCGTGCGCGTCAAGGCGGTCGGCCCGACGCCGCATGTCGCCACCTGGTTCGTGGCCGACTTCCTGCGGCCCCACGCGGCCGGGTTCACCATCACCCCGGCGACCGCCAGCGAGCGCGTCCCCGGCCGGATCAACCTCAACACCGTCTGGGACGAGGAGGTCTTCCTGGCGCTGTGCGACCCGAACCCGTCCAACCACTTTAACGCCGCCCTGGCGCGGACCGTGTTCGGACAGCTGAAGGCCTCCCGCACCGTCGAAGGGGAGGCGCCGGGGCCGAGGGACCGTCCGTTCCGCAGCCTGGCCGCAGGAATGACGCCCCCGGACGACACACAGCGGCCCGGCGGCGGCATCCAGGATACGCTGCTGCGCTTCGCAAACCCCGACGACCCCAACCGGCTGCCGATGCTGGCCGTCCCCGGTCGGCCGCACCCGTACCAGACCTACGATTTGCTGCGCAAGGTCTTCACCAACGTCACCGTCCGCAGCAACGTCTTCGCCGTGTGGGTGACGGTCGGTTTCTTTGAGGTGACGGACGACCGCGCGCGTCCGGTCAAGCTGGGCGGCGAGCTGGGCCGCTCCGCGGGCCGTCACGTCCGCCACCGGATGTTCGCCATCGTGGACCGCTCGGTGCTGCAAGCGAACCCCGGCCCGCAGCGCGACTTCGACCCGCGCGCCGCCCATTCGCCCGGCTCCGCATTCGGGCGGGTCGTGCCCTACCTGAGCATCATCGACTGAAGTCCGGCCCGCCACGCGACCGGATGGCTCGCTGGCCTGGCTCCCGGGCCGGCGCCACGGCAATCTCGCAGATCGATGACCTTACCCTACCAGCGCATCGCGGTCCATGACCCCCAAGCCTCGCAAGCAGCCGGATCGTAGACCGGTGATCGCCCGGCCGGTAGACTTGCGGTTACGCAGTCCCGAGCTTTTCCTCATCCTGGCTGTCACATTTTACCGTTCGTCGCAGATTGTAATTCAGGGAGGGCGCGATGGCCGGAGCCATGCCGGAATCCGAGGAAACCCAGCGGCTGCTGGAGCAGCTACAGGCCGGCGACGTGGGGGCCTTCGATCGGCTCCTGGAGCTGCACCGGCCCTATCTGCAGCAGCTCGTTCAGCTGCGGCTCGACCCCCGGCTCCGGCCGCGGGTGGACCCTTCCGACGTGGTGCAGGAAGCGCAGCTGGAAGCGCTGCGGCGGCGCGACGACTACCTGCGCCAGCCGGCCATGCCCTTCCGCCTCTGGTTGCGGCAGCTGGCCCGCGACCGCGTGCTCATGCTGCGGCGCCGCCATCTCGGCGCGGAACGGCGGAGCCTGCGGCGCGAGGTGGACCTGCCCGAGCATT
>JAKEEW010000844.1 GCA_022616375.1 Sporichthyaceae bacterium | reverse complement strand
CCGTCGGTGATCCGCGGCGAGCGCACCCTGTTCATCGCGGCCGGCAGCGTCGACGTGTCGGTCGACTTCGGTGGGCTGCAGTCCGGTGCGGTCGAGGTGTCCGAGGACCGCAACTCGGTCAAGGTGGTGCTGCCGCGCCCGGTGCTAGAGCGGGCCAACCTCGACAGCAGCCGCAGCTACGTCTACTCCCAGCAGCGTGGCCTTCTTGATCGGATCGGCGGGCTGTTCTCCGACAACCCGAGCAACCAGCAGCAGCTCTACGTGCTGGGGGCCGATAAGATCCAGACCGCGGCCGCGGAAAGTGGGCTGGTCGCCCGGGCCGAGACCAACACCAGGGCCATGCTGACCGGCCTCATGCAGTCGCTCGGCTTCACCACGATCACCATCGAGTTCACCGACAGCCCGGCAGCTCCGGCCGGCTGATCCACTCAGTCAGGGCCGCCGCGAGCGCACGCTCGCCGGCGGCTCTGACTATGCGTCGGGGGCTACCCCGGGTGCCGGGCCGGCTTGTGCGGTCTGAGACGATGCCGCCGTGCGGCTCGACCACGTTTCCTACGCCGTCGATCCGGGTGGCTTTTCCTCCACGGTTCAGCGTCTCGGCTCGGCGCTCGGCGCCTCGTTCTCCGACGGCGGCGTCCACCCTCGGTTCGGCACCCGCAACTTCGTGCTCCCGCTGGCCGGTGGGACCTACATCGAGGTGGTCACCACGCTCGATCATCCGGCCGCCGACCGGGCACCGTTTGCGCAGGCGGTCAAGCACCGGGCCGGCGAGGGCGGCGGCTGGCTCGGCTGGGTGGTCTCGGTAGCCGACATCCAGCCGGTAGCGAACCGGATCGGGCGCAACGCCATCGACGGGCACCGGGTCCGGCCGGACGGCTTCGACCTGCGCTGGAAGCAGGTCGGCGTGCTCGACCTGATCAAGGATCCGCAGCTCCCGTTCTTCATCGAGTGGCTGATCGACGCGGGCGAGCGGCCGTCGGCCAACTCCAGCGGCATAGGCCGCTCCCGGATCTCGCGCCTGGAGATCGCCGGTGATCCCGCCACGGTGTCGGCCTGGCTCGGCGAGCCGGACGCGCACCCCCTGGACGAGATCGAGGTGCGCTGGGTCGACGGCGATCCCGGCGTCAGCGCCGTGCACTTCGCCACGCCGCACGGCACTGTCCGGATCGACTGACCGCGGCGATCTTCCAAGTCTCGGGCTGGGGAACCATTTGCCCGGACCGGGCGTCCTACCCGATGACGACAACGTCTGGCTGCCGTGACCGCTCTTTTGGGTCATTCCTCTCCTCGCCGGTCTGCTCTCCGTCACCTCGGAGAGCAGACCGTGGGGTGGGGAGAGCAGACCACGGGGTGGCTCCCCGGCCTAGCCCTCTTGATCGTCCACGCTGATCCGCAGGTCGATGCCCTCGGTCAGGGCCTCCTCGGCTCCGGCCTTGGACGCGGCCCTGATCTCCTCGATGGTCAGCGTGTCGCCT
>JAKEEW010000843.1 GCA_022616375.1 Sporichthyaceae bacterium | reverse complement strand
GGGTAGATGCCGAGCCGCTCCAGTGCCAGCTTGGTGACGTCGTAGGCCAGCAGGTAGCGGTCCTGCTGGGCTGTCGGAAGGGCGAGGATCTCCATGACCGCATAGGGCGACAGCTCGCAGAACGGCAGCGAGAACTCGCGACTCCGCTCATATCCAGGGTTGGTGGTCTCCCGGCCTACCAGGCGGTAGACGTGGTGGTTGTCGACGCCGGCCGGCTCCCGCCCGAGGCGCGCGAGCGCCCGGACCATGGCCGGGTCCGTGGTCGGCTCGTTGATCGCGGTGTACTCGCCTTCGGTGTCGAGCACCAGGCAGGCGACCCCGGCACGCTGGAGCTGGTCGATCAGGCCCGAGACGGTGGTCGACTTGCCGCCGCCGGTGGTGCCGAACACGCCGGTATGGCGGGGCAGCACCGCCTTGCTGGTCGCGGGCACCCGCACGTCGATGTCCTCCTGGCCGACGACCACGCCGATGCCGATCTCACCGCCGGTGCGCAGCACCCGTCCGGCCTCCTCGCTGGACAGGGCGAACACGGGGCTGTTCGGCAGGGGACGCCGGCGCGGCGGGATGACGCTGCCGTCCTCCAGCTCCTCGCCGAGCAGCTCGACCTGGACCCGGCCGTGGTACTTGGGCAGCAGCAGGCCGCCGCGGACGGTGACCGCCACCAGGATCGGCGCGTCGGCCCGCAGCCCGTCCGGCTCCGCGAACGGGCCTTCGACCACCACGCCGAGGTAGGAGCGCCGGTCGGCGACGCTGGCGATGCGCACCAGCGACTGCAGCGGCAGAAGCTCGATGCTGCCGCTCGGGGTCAGCCCGGTGACCGTCCCGTCCTTGCTGGCCGGCGTGTCGAACATGGTCCTGGCGAGCGAGCCTTCGTACTCCGCGGGCTCCTGCCACTCCCCGCCGGCCTGCTCGATGTCTCGCTGGATGGCCTGGAGCATCGGCTCCGGGACCGGCCGCACGATGCGGTCGTCGTTGCCGTTGCCGCCGGTTGAGTCCATGTGGATGCTCCTTGTTGTCAGGGTTTGCTGTCAGGGTTTCGATGGTCAGGCTCGCTGCTCGCGTTCTGGGACGAAGCGGAACGGCGCCCCCGCCTCGACGTAGGCCAGCTCGGTGAGGCTGCCGAGGGAGTCCGCCCCGAGCTGGCCTACGTCGAGGCGGG
>JAKEEW010000842.1 GCA_022616375.1 Sporichthyaceae bacterium | reverse complement strand
CGAGCACCGCCAGCAGCGCCGGCAACGCGGTCAGGGCGGCGAGCATGGCGACCAGGACGGCGGCCATCCCGCCGTACGCCATGGATTTGAGGAAGTTCATCGGGAACAGCAGCAGGCTCGACAGCGCCAGGGCCACCGTGACTCCGGAGAACATCACGGTACGCCCGGCCGTGGCGATGGTTCGGGCAACGGCGTCCGAGGTGGACTGACCCGCGGCGCGCTCCTCGCGGAAGCGGCTCACCACGAATAGGGAATAGTCGATGGCCATACCCAGCCCGAGCATGGTGATCACATTGGCGGCAAAGACCGAGACGTCGGTGACGGTGGTCAGCAGCCGGGTCACGGTGAACGCACCGAGGATGGCCAGCACGCCGACCAGCAGGGGGGTGGCCGCGGCAACCAGACCGCGGAAGATCAGGATCAGCAGCACCAGCAGGATCGGCATCGACAGCAGCTCGGCGCGCACGATGTCGGTCTCGATCTGGTGGTTGGCGTCGGCGAGGAAGCCGAACAGCCCGCCGACCTCGGTCCGCACTGCACCGCCGGCGGTCAACAGGGGCCGGATCGCGGCGAGGTCGGCGAGCTTGTTGGTCTCGTCGCCGTCGCGGAGCTGAATCGCTGTGTACGTAGCGTGACGGTCGTGCGAGACCAGCGCGGCCGACGCCGGTGGGGGGCTGGTGTAGTAGGACTGCACCGCCAGCACCTCGGGCCGCTCGCGCAGCGAGGCGAGCAACGCCACGACCGGCTCCCGCAGGCCGGCCTCGTCGACCGTGGCCGCCGGGCTGGTGTAGAGCACCAGCACGTCCTGGCCCTGCCGACCCAGCTCGGCGGTGATCCGCTCATGCGCCAGCGTCGACGAGCTGGCCGGGTCGTTGAAGCCCCCGCCGGACAGCGAACCGAACATCCCGGTGCCCCACCCGCCGCCGACCAGCAGCAGCCCGAGCGCGGCAACCAGCACCCACCAGCGAGCCTGCACCACGGCACGCCCCCACCATGCGAACATCTCCTCGCCCTTCGCCGACACGTCTTGTTATGACTGTATGCTAGAATACACAGAGCACAGTGCAGTGAACTGCGTTAACTATGCCAACGACATTCGCTCTCGTCAAGAGTGTTTACCACGGAAGGGCCTGGCCACGACCACACTGACCCGCCGGGAACGGCTACGCACCGCCACTGTCGCCGAGATCAAAGATCTCGCGCGCCGGCTGCTGGCCCTCGGCGGGGCCCAGGCTATCTCGCTGCGCGCGATCGCCCGCGACATGGGCATGACCGCCCCTGCCAT
>JAKEEW010000841.1 GCA_022616375.1 Sporichthyaceae bacterium | reverse complement strand
GGCCGCCGCGCACTCCCCCACCCTGGCCCACACCACCGGGGTCAACAGCTTCTTCACCGCACTCGCCCGCACCGCCACCCTGCGCCCCGGCAGCGCACTGGTCGGGTGTCCCATTTGTAGCATCCGGGTATGACCAATGCTGTGACAGCCAGTGTGCCGGTGTTAGACGTGTATGCGCGGATCAGCCGCGCCGCTGATGGGGACACCATCAAGGTCGATGACCAGGTAGAGCTCTGCTTGGAAACGCTGGCGAAGCGCGGTGCGCTGCCGGGTGAGATCTTTCGCGATCACTCATTGTCTGCGTGGGATCCGAAGGTGGTCCGGCCGCAGTGGGAACAGCTCATGTCCCGTCTGGAATCTGGTGCGTCGCACGGCGTGATCGTTTATGACCTGTTTCGGTTCTCCCGGAAGGTCATCGAGGGCGAGCGGCTGGTGGAGCTGGCATCGCGTGGGATCCGGGTGTGGTCACTGGCCGGCGAGTACGATCTGATGACGGCCGATGGCCGGCGGCATTTCCGTGAGGCGATGGTGGCGGCGGCGGGTGAGTCGGACAAAATGAGCGAGCGCTGTTTGCGTGGGCAGTTGCGCCGCGCCCGACGGGGCAAGCAGGCCGGTGGTCCGCGCCGGTTCGCCCAGCCTGGCTATGTGCTGCTGCCGCCGGGATGGGAGAAGGGCGACCCTCGCGATCGGGTTCCCGAGGAGCAGGTGCAGGCGGAGCGGGAGCTGATCCGCACCTGCTATGACCGGCTGTTCGCCGGTGAGTCGATTTCTTCGATCGTGCGATTCGCCAACTCGACCGGGATCCAGACTGCCTACGGCGGACGGTGGCAGCGGCGCACCGTCGTGCGCACATTGATCCTTCCGTCACTGGCCGGGCTGATCGCCCACCACAACGAGGTCGTGGGAGAGCTGCGCGGTGCGATCCCGGTGGTGAGCCGGGAGGAGTGGGAGCGGATGCGCGCGCTCATCGATGCGCAACCGCGCGGACGCCCTGCCGGCCGGGTGCATGTGCTGTCGGGGTTGGTGCGCTGCGGCCGTTGTGGGCGGATGCTCCTCGGGGCACCGCGTGCGGCCCTGCCGCCGTACCCGGACGGGGCCAAGAAGCGGGAGTACCGGTGCCGGGAGACCGCCGACGGCGCGGGCTGCGGCAACCACATCGATGCTCGCGCGGCAGAGTCCGCGGTGGCCGAGGCCGTGAAGGTGAGGTTGGGTGACCCGCGCAGCGCCGAACGGCTGGCTGCGCGGCTTGCTGAGGTTACCGAGGACCGCAGCAGGATCGAGGGTGAGATTGCGACGCTGGAGCAGGCTGCCGATGACTTGGCGGACAAGACCGCCACGTGGGGAGTGGGGCGGATTGACCGGTCTATGCAGCCAATACTGCGCCGGCTTGCCCGACTCCGCAGCGAGTTGGCTGCGCTGGATAGTCGCATCTCGCCGGCGGACCTGGCGGCCGCTGCGGCCGATGCGGTGGCCGCGTGGAACGAGGCCGCCAGTGCGGGAGACATGGCGGCCATGCGGGCGATGATTCGCCGCACGCTACCTGCGCTGGCGCTGCGGCCCGGCCGGTACTATCGCGACCACTCCCCGGAGCGGTTCGATTGGGACGGCACCGGCGCCAGCAACGCTGCCTAGCCCGGCACGTCAAGCCAGCAGCGCCGGCCATCCCTGGCCGGCGTTGCTGGCGTGTCTCCCGGTCTCTAGTTGGTGGGTGGTTGCTGGCGTCGTGTCCGGCTGACCCGGATCACCTCGGACAGTGCCTCGATTTGCGCATCGGACAGCGGCGGTAGGGCCAGTACTGCCTTGCGGATCGCGGCCCGCTCCGAGTCGGACAACGTGCCCGTGACGCCCGGCTCGCGGTGTTGGCGATTGGCGCCGCTCACCGGCGATCCCCGGTGTGGTG
>JAKEEW010000840.1 GCA_022616375.1 Sporichthyaceae bacterium | reverse complement strand
TTCCGGACTCCGGCGCTGACCCGGCCGGCCCTGGTCTTCGCCGCGACCACGGTCGCCGCCGGCGCGGTGTGCACGTTCCTGCCGGCCGCGCTGCCGCAGGGCTCGGCCGGCCTGGCCGTGTTCGCGCTGCTCGGCCACTCGGTTGCCGCGACCGCAGCCCGCTGGTGGGCCGGCCGCTACGGCGACCGCAACGGCCCGGCCGGGCTGATCCGCCCGGCCGTCGTGATCGCGGCCGCCGGCATGTTCGCGCTGGTCCTGGTCGGTAGCCCGGTCGCGGTCATGGCCGGGATGGTGCTGTTCGGCGCTGGGTTCGGGATGATCCAGAACGCCAGCCTGGCAGACATGTTCGACCGGGTTGACGAGTCCGGGTACGGCGCCGCGAGCGCCGTGTGGAGCGTGGCCTACGACGGTGGGCTGGGCGTGGGTGCGGTCGGGTTCGGCGTACTGGCCACCCAGATCGGCTACCCTGCCGGGTTCGCGGTCACCGCGATCGTCATGGTGGTCGTGCTCGGCGCGTACCGCCCGGGCCGGCGCTAGGGCTGGTCGGCGCTAGGGCTGGGGCGTAGATCCCGAGCAGCTCCGGATCGGTGGCCAGCGCCCGGAACCGCTCCTTGGGATCGCCGACCAGCCGGCGGGTGGCCAGGTCGAGAACGCCGGCCACCCCGGTGAGCTCGGCCACCTGCACCTGGTCGGAGCGCCGGTAGTCCTGCCGGATGTGGAACACCTTGCCGGGACCCCACTCGAACTCGCAGGAGACGTCGACGTCGTCGCCGCCGCGCAACTCGCGGTAGTAGCGGATGGTGGACTCCAGCGCGACCGGGCCGACCCCGCTGCCGATCAAGCCGTCCTGAGTCACTCCGGCCGCTTTGAGCAGCTCCCAGCGCGCGTGCTCGCCGTACTGGAGATACACCGCCTGATTGAGATGACCCTGGGTGTCCAACTCGTAGCCACGTACCCTGATCCGCACCCGGAACGGCTCCGCCACCGCCAACCTCCCTCGCCTCGACGCAACGCTACCGGCCAGCCGGGGGCTCGGCTCCGCGAGACTGAGGGCATGGATCTCGAAGACCTGCGACTCGCGGTCTACCGGCAGTTCGTCGAGACCGGACGCGCACCTGACACCGGCGGGCTCGCGGCTCGGCTCGACGTCCACCCGTCCGCCGTCGCGGCTGGCCTGGTCGAGCTCGCCGAGTCCCGCCATCTCGTCCTGGACGGCGCCGGCCGGATCGTGATGGCGCACCCGTTCTCGGCCGTACCGCTCGGGTTCTCGGTGATGGGTCGCGCCACGCTGTGGTGGGGCGGCTGCGCGTGGGACGCTTTCGCCCTACCCAATCTGCTCCCGGACGAGGGCGAGTTGCTGGTAGCCACCCGCTGCCCGGGGTGCTCCCTGCCGCACGCCTGGAACGTGGGATCCGGGCATCCGCCGGCCGGCGATCAGGTCGCGCACTTCCTGGTGCCGGCCGCCGCGATGTGGGACGACGTCGTCCACACCTGCCGCAACCAGCGGATCTTCTGCGCCGAACACTGCGTCGAACGCTGGCTGGGCGACACCGGCGCGGCCCGAGGTTACGTCATGGACCTAGGCACGCTGTGGCGGCTGGCCGCGCACTGGTACGACGGCCGGCTGGAGCGCGGCTACCGGCGGCGGGAGCCGGCCGTGGCCAGAGACTACCTGCGCGGAGTTGGACTGTCCGGCCCGTTCTGGGGCAGCCAGCGACCGCCTGAGCCGAACACGCCGCCGAGCCCGTTCACTCGCCGGTAAGATCCCGGTTGGGTGATATTCATCCTGGTACGGCATCAATAGGACTATGACCGCCGAATCCGTCCACGCCGCCTCCTCCGGGCCCATGCCTGGGCACCTCTCCGAGTCGACCGCGCACTTCATCGACCGGGAGGAGAGCTGGCTGGCGTGGAACCAGCGGGTGCTCGAGCTGGCCGAGACGTCCGAGCTGCCGCTGCTCGAACGAGTCAGGTTCCTGGCCATCTTCGCGACCAACCTGGACGAGTTCTTCATGGTCCGGGTGGCCGGTCTGAAGCGCCGGCTGGCTACCGGGGTTGGCACGGTCGGCCTGGGCAGCCAGGCACTGCGGCCGCAACTGGAGCGGATCTCCAAGCTCGCCCACCGGCTCGCGTTACGGCACAGCCGGGCGTTCCGCCGAGACATCCGCGGGACGCTAGCCGCGGAAGGCATCGAGATGGTGCGGTGGGTCGACCTGTCCGCGGCCGAGCAGTCCCGGATGCACACGTTCTTCCGGACCCGGATCTACCCGGTGCTCACCCCACTCGCGGTCGATCCGGCGCACCCGTTCCCCTACATCTCCGGCCTGTCCCTGAACCTGGCCGTCTTGGTGCGCGATCCGACCACCGGCCGCCAGGTGTTCGCCCGGGTGAAAGTGCCGCCATCGCTGCCCCGGTTCGTGGAGACCAGCCGGCACCGGTTCGTGCCGCTCGATGACGTGATCGCCGCGCACCTCGACCAGCTGTTCGCCGGCATGGAGATCGTCGAGCGGCACGCGTTCCGGGTGACTCGCAACGAGGATCTCGATGTCGACGACGACGACACCGAGAGCCTGCTGGCCGCGCTGGAACGCGAGCTGCTGCGGCGCCGGTTCGGCCCAGCGGTCCGGATCGAGGTCGAAGACTCCATCTCCCCCGAGGTGCTGAGCCGGCTCGTCGCCGAGCTCGGTGTCGAGGACACCGACATCTACCGGGTGCCCGGTCCGCTCGACCTCAGCGGCTTGCACGGGATCGCCGACCTGGACCGGTCCGACCTGAAGTTTCCACTGTTCGTTCCGGCCGAGGTGCTGCCGGCCGACACCCCGGTCGCGTCGGTGCTGGATCGGCGAGACGTGCTGGTCCACCACCCGTACGACTCGTTTGCCACCACGGTCGAACGGTTCGTCGAGGAGGCCGCCGCGGATCCGCAAGTGCTGGCAATCAAGCAGACGCTGTACCGAACCAGCGGCGACTCCCCGATCGTGGACGCGCTGATCGACGCGGCCGAGGCCGGCAAGCAGGTGCTGGTGCTGGTCGAGCTCAAGGCCAGGTTCGACGAGCGGGCCAACATCCGCTGGGCGCGCAAGCTGGAGGAAGCCGGCGTGCACGTGGTCTACGGCGTGGTCGGGCTCAAGACGCACTGCAAGCTCTCCCTGGTGATCCGGGCTGAACCGGACGGCACGCTGCGCAGATACGGGCACATCGGCACCGGCAACTACAACCCCAAGACCGCGCGGCAGTACGAGGACTTCGGCCTGCTCACCGCGAGCTTCGAGGTCGGCGAGGACCTGACCGACCTGTTCAACCAGCTGTCCGGATTCGGCCGGCATCGGGCCTACCAGCGGTTGCTGGTCGGCCCGCACAGCCTGCGGGCCGGGCTACTGGAGCGGATCGAGCAGGAAGCGCGCAATCACGAGCAGGGGCTGCCGGCCGGCATCCAGTTCAAGGTGAACTCCCTCGTCGACGAGTCGATCATCGAGGCGCTGTACAAGGCGTCAACAGCCGGCGTGCCGATCGACATCTGGGTCCGCAGCATCTGCTCGCTGCGGCCCGGGGTCCCTGGCATGTCGGACACCATCCGGGTGCGCAGCATCTTGGGCCGCTTCCTTGAGCACTCGCGCATCTTCGTCTTCGAGAACGCGGGTGCACCCGAGGTCTGGCTGGGTAGTGCCGATCTCATGCATCGCAACCTGGACCGCCGGGTCGAAGTCCTGGTCAGGGTGGAGGATCCGGCTCAGGTCGACCAGCTGCGCGAGTTCATCCAGCTCGCGATGTCCGGCTCCACCGCGTCCTGGCGGCTCGGCGCCGACGGCCGGTGGACCCGGCGCCGGCGCGGCGGTCGCGGCGCGCCGTTGCTGGATCTGCAGGACTACCTGGTCGAGACTCGTCGGTGGAGGTTGGCCGATGGCTGAGGACCCGCTGGATCTGACCCGAGCCGCCGGTGCCGTGGTGTGGCGCGGTGCGGCCGACGATCCGCAGGTCGTCCTGATCCACCGGCCTCGCTACGACGACTGGACCCTGCCCAAGGGCAAGCTCGGCCCGGGCGAGCATGTGCTGCTGGCCGCAGTCCGCGAGGTGCACGAGGAGACCGGACTCGAGGTCGTGCTCGGCCGGCCGTTACCGGCCGCGGGATACCTCAAGGACGGCCGGCCCAAGCGGGTGGACTACTGGGTGGCGGCGGTCAGCACCGACCACGGGTTCGACCCGAGCGACGAGGTAGACGAGCTGGCCTGGTTCTCGATCGGCGCCGCGCTGGACCGGCTCAGCTATCCACGGGACAGTGGCACCCTGCTCGACTTTACCGGCACCCGGCCCGACTCGGTGCCGTTGATCTTCCTACGACATGCCCGCGCCGGGGACCGGCGCCGCTGGTCGGGCGCGGACCGCGATCGTCCGCTGGACCCGGCCGGCGAGGAGCAGGCGGCCAAACTCGCCGATCTGCTCGGCTGCTTCGGTCCGAGCCGGATCATCAGCTCACCCGCGACCCGATGCGTGCAAACCGTGGAGTGGTACGCGGATCTGATCGACGCCGACATCGAGATCAGCAAGGCGCTCGCGGCGCCCGACCAGGTGACCGATCAGGCGGCCGGCGATCCGCGGCAGCTGGTCCTGGACGCGATCGAGCAAGGCGCACCGGCGGTGTTCTGTGGCCACGGCGAGACCCTGCCCGGCCTGGTGGCCTGGCTCTGCGGGTATCTGGGCGCCGCTCCGCCGGCCGACCCCTGGTTGGCCAAGGCTGAGTTCGACGTGCTGCATCTCCTCGGCGGCAAGCTGGTCGGCGCGGAGCGGCACTCGCCCACCTAGATGGGTCGTCCGGCCAGGCGCGGCTAGCCGGACCTGGCCCGGCACGAGGCTGGCCGAGTCGTGGCCGTTCGAGCGCGTTCGCTACTTCCTCGATCGCGACCGGACCTAACCGGGCCGCTTAGCCCGCGGCGGGCGGGATGTTGTGGTTGAGGCGGAACAGGTTCGTCGGGTCGTAGCGGCGCTTGATCGAGGCGAGCCGGTCAAACGTGGCCTCGGGATAGGCCGCGCGCACGCCCTCCGCGCCCTCGTAGAGCAGGAAGTTCACGTACATCCGGCCGTCCCGCGGCAGCGCCGCGGACAGCTCCTCCACCCACTCCTGCCGGACGGCCCGGTCGTCGGGGCC
>JAKEEW010000148.1 GCA_022616375.1 Sporichthyaceae bacterium | reverse complement strand
GCGAGCTGGGTGGTCCGCACCTGCGCCGCCCGGGTGTCGCTGCACCCCAGGTTCAGGTAGGCCAGCTCCGGCCGGTGCGCCGCGAGGTCGGCGGCGATGAGGTCGGTCCACGGCCGGTCCGGGTAGCCGGCCACTGCCTCACCGACCCCCTCGGCGATGCTGTCGCCCAGCACGACGAAGCGCCGCCACGGGTGGGTGGCCAGCAGCCGCCGTGCCTCACCGTCGGTGAGCAGGTACGGGTCGGCCGCCACCCCGACGCCGTCGACCACACCGGTGTCATCCATGTCTCGCGGCCGGCGCCATCCCGACGGTGAGGTCGGTCAGCCGGGCGTCGCTGGGCATATCCAAGGTCGTGAGAATGAGCCGGGCCACCGTGGCGGGCTGGATGTAGGCCTCCGGCTCGTACGCCACCCCGAAGCCCTCCCGCACGCTGCGCTGCAGCTCGGTCGCGACGCAGCCTGGATAGATGGAGCTCACCGTCACGCCGTACCGCTCCTCCTCACCGCGCAGCGCGTCGGCCAGCGCCCGCAGGCCGAACTTGCTGGCCGCATAGGCGCTCCAGCCCGGCTTGGCCAGCGGGCCGACCCAGAAGTTGAGAAAGATGACATGACCGCGCCCCGCCCGCAGCGCGGGCAGCACCGCCCGGGTCAGCTCCGCCGGCCCCGCCAGGTTGACGGTGAGCTGCTGCGCCCAGGACTGCGCCGTGGTGTCGGCCACGCTGCCCAGGCCGATCACCCCGGCGCAGTGGACCAGACCGTCCAGCCGGGCCGCTCCCAGCGCGGCCACCGCCGCGGCGATCGTCTCCGGCCGAGCCAGGTCGGCCACCACCAGCCGCGGGGCGGCCCAGGCCAGCTTCTCCGGCTGCCGGGTCACCGGGATGACCTCGTCACCGCGCTCTCGCAGCAGCTCGACCAGCGCGCTGCCGATACCACCCGAAGCGCCAGTCATCATTATCACTGCCACGGATTGAAATGTATCTGATCCAAGCCACCCCGTCGATCCCCCCTCGTTCTCGCCCCCACCCCCTCCCTCGCGTCGACCTAGGGCACCCCCCTCTCTGTCGATCTAGGGCAAATTCGCGTAGTTGAAGATCAAACCACGCGAATTTGCCCTAGATCAACGCGGTCAGGAGGGTTCGGGGGTCATCT
>JAKEEW010000839.1 GCA_022616375.1 Sporichthyaceae bacterium | reverse complement strand
GCCCGCCAGCCCGGACCGCAGGCCCACAGCTGCAGCCTGGCCGAGTTGGCGGTGGCGGCCCCCTCCACGTCCAGGCAGCGGCCGGACTGATCCCCGACGATGCGCCCATCCGAGCGCAGGGTCCACTTCTGGGCCATGGACCCGTTGCAGGCATACGACTGGATGTCGGTGCCGTCGCCGGTGCCGCTGCCCGCGGCGTCGAGGCACTTGACCACCCCGCCGGTGGTCACCCGCAGCTCCTTGGCCGCGGTGTAGCTCCACAGGAAGTTCGAGGCGGTGGCGCAGTCATAGATGATGATGCGGGCCCCGTTGGCCGAGGAGTTGCCCTCCACGGTCAGGCACCGGCCCGAGCCCCAGCCGACCAGCGTGCCCAGGGCCGCCGCCGGCGCCGCGGCGGGGAACTGCCCGCGCAGCTTGCCATCCGTGCCCACATACAGCACCGGCGCGTAGGCCCCGGTGGTGGTGCTCACCGACGCGGGCGCATCCCACGACTGGCCCAGCACCACCCCGGACACCCCGCCGGTGGTGAACCACACACTCACCGACTGGTTCGCCGCCGCGGTGACCAGATCCGCCGGCAGCGCCACACTCGACGACGTTCCGTTCAAGCCGGCCGCGGTGGCGCCCGACCCGGACAGCGGCCCGGGCTGGCCCAGCGTGACCGCACTGTAGGTGCCGTTGTCGCCGCCCATGTTCTCGATCACCGAGCTGGCCGCGACGGTGCCCGAGGTCTCAGCCAGCCGCCAGTACGAGTGCGGGCCGGAGTTTCGGGTCGCGGTGGAGTACAGCGAGCCGGTGCTGTGCCCATACATGGTGCACAGGGTCGGGGTGGCCGGTGGGCACACCGAGCCCAGCGCATCGCCGGTGTAGCCATAGGTCCAGGTGCTCACCGTGGCCGGGTCCCCGGTCACGGCCGGGTCGGTGGCCACGCTGGCCACATGCGCGCCGCTGGCCCCCGGCGGGGTCGACCAGGACAGGTGCAGCGCCCGGCCCGACGCCGAGGTCAGCGTCTG
>JAKEEW010000838.1 GCA_022616375.1 Sporichthyaceae bacterium | reverse complement strand
CTCGACGCATTCGAGGACCGATCGGATGGCCAGCGGGCCCTGTTCCAGGATTGCCCGCAGCAGCATCTCGGTCTCGGCCAGCAGTCGATCGGCCGGCACCACCCGGCTCACCAGGCCGATCCGCCACGCCTCCTGCGCATCGATCATCGCGCCCGTCAGTAGCAGCTCCAGCGCGCGTCCCTTGCCGACCAGCCGTGGCAGCCGAACGGTCCCGCCGTAGCCCGGAGCCACGCCCAGCTTCACCTCGGGCTGGCCGAACCTGGCCGACTCGCTCGCGACGCGCAGGTGACACGCCATCGCGAGCTCGCACCCGCCGCCGAGCGCGAATCCATTCACCGCCGCGATCACCGGCTTCCCGCAGCGCTCGAGCCGCCGCATCATCTGCTGTCCCGCGAGCGACCGGGCCTTCCCATCGAACGGCCCCTGGCCGGCCAGCTCCGAGATGTCCGCGCCCGCGACGAAGGCCTTGGTGCCCGCGCCGGTGAGGACCACCCCGCGCACCGCCGGATCGGTTTCGATCCGCTCGGCGGCCTGCGCCAGCTCCGCGATCACCGCGGCGTTGAGTGCGTTGAGCTTGTCCGGGCGGTTCACCGTCACCCGGGCGATTCCGTCGCTGAGCTCGAAGAGCAGGGTGGAGTACATGACTTGCACCGGAGAAAGGTGCCGGATGATGGTTTCGCGCAGGGCAAAACGCCAGACGGCTCGAACCGCGCCACCGCTTGCACGTGAACGAATTCGACACCGGCAGTGTTGGACACGGTCCAACTCGTTACCCGACGGTGATTAACCGCTGTCGCATACATCGTCGGCCCCCACCGCCTGCGAGCTGCCCCGTGGTATGCTCGTTGCCCCTACGCCGGGCTGCAGGTCGGTGTCCCGCGAACCGTACGGCCACGCCACTGAGGGCGCGGTCGGGCGGCGGCCGGAGTACATCCCGCGCCGCGGTATCGTCGCACGGTTACAACCCCGGAGCTCGTCATGATCGGCCATCGTCTGTTCACGTCGCTGGTGCTGGTCCTCTCGCTGTTCGGTCTGTCGAGCTGCGGCCCGACCGATGGACCGACCGCTCCCTCGAATGCGCCGGAACCCTCGCTCCTCCTCGGCAGCAGCGGCGGCCTGCTCGGCACCGGTGTAGGCACCGGACTCCTCAGCTGCACCCCGCTGCCGTACGCGCGCACCGAACAGGTCGTCGGTCCCGCGGGCGGCACGATCGTCGTCGGCCCCCACCGCCTGGTGGTGCCGGCCGGGGCGCTGGCGGAGCCGGTGCTGATCACGGCGGAAGCGCCGTCGGACAGCGTGGCCTCCGTGCGGCTCCTGCCCCACGGTCTCACGTTTGCCGCCGGGCGTCCCGCGCGACTGACGCTCAGCTACGCGAACTGCTCTCTGCTGGGGCAGCTCCTTCCGAAACGGGTCGTGTACACGACCGACCTACTCGAGATCCTCGAGTGGCTCCTCTCCATCGACGAGCCGCTTGCTCGCCGGGTGAGCACTAACCTTGACCACTTCTCCCGGTACGCCGTTGCCTGGTAGCGCGGCCCGGGCCGCGCCTCGGATTCCCCTCGCGCGCGAGCTGCT
>JAKEEW010000013.1 GCA_022616375.1 Sporichthyaceae bacterium | reverse complement strand
GCATCCGAGCCCGGCATCGACTGCACGGCGGTGTCCGCTAGGGCTTGCGGGCCACGGCGCCATATGCGTCTATTGGCTGGACCTCATCGGTGTCCGGCCGCCAGTGGGTGATCTGCACGACGCCAGGGCTTTGGATTTCTAGGCCCTCGAAGCACTGGCCAAGCTCGTCCGGACTGCGCAGATAGTAGGGAACCGCCCCGGCCTCGGCGAGCTTCTCGCCACCCTCGACCACCGCCTCACCGGTGGCCGTGCCATCCCAGAGCACCAGATAGCTGCCCGACGGGACGGCGGCTAGCGTGCGCGCGACGATGTTACGCACGTCGTCGAGCTTGGCGACGTAGCCCAGCACGCCCATGAACATCACTGCTACCGGCTTGGTGAGATCCAGCACGTTGCGCGCATCGGCGATGATTGAGTCCGGCTGGTTGTAGTCGGCGTCCACGTATGCGGTCACGCCCTCTGGGGTGGTGTTGTCCAGCAGGGCCCGGGCATGCACTAACACCAGCGGGTCGTTGTCGACGTAGACGACCCGGGACTGAGGCGCGATCCGTTGGGCCACCTCGTGCGTGTTCTGCATCGTGGGCAGGCCAGCGCCGATGTCGAGGAACTGGGTCACCCCCGCCTCGCCAGCCAGGAAGCTCACCGCGCGAATCAGGAACTGCCGAGACACCTTCGCCATCGTCACGATGTCGGGGTATGCCGCAGCGACCGCATCGCCAGCGGCACGGTCGGCCGCAAAGTTGTCCTTGCCACCCATCCAGTAGTTCCACAGGCGAGCCGCATGCGGCGTGCTCGTATCGATCTCGGGGAACACCGGTTTGTCATCCGTGCCCCGCATCCACGGGTTATCGCTCATGAGGCAGTCCCCTGTCCTCGTTCCACGGGCCGATCATGACATCCAAACAGAGTGACCGGCCGATTGCCAGTCCGCGCACCACACCTGCTGCTATCCGGACAGGGATGGTGAGCCCCCGTCCATGCAGACGACGGCCACAACAATCGCAGTGCACACTGAGCTGCGGTCAGACCCGCGTACCGCGGCCGCCGACCAGGCGCCGTTGGGCCCGGGTCGCCCGCAAGCTTTAGCCGCCGATCGCCCGGCTGCCGCCCCGGCCGGCGTCAGCTTGGGTCGGTGTCGTCGGGTGTGTCCTCGGCGTCGTCGTCCGCGTCGGACAGGTCCTCGCGCATCTGGACGACCTGTTGGGCGACCTCCTCGGCGAGCCTGCGTCGGTCTTCCTCGCTCATTGGTTTCGCAATGAGGCTGGCGAGGTCTGCCACGTTGGTTGCGAGTGCGTCCAGCTGCCGCTTGTTGCGCCGGCTCTGGGCGGCCGCATCGGCCAGCAGGCTTCCGACGCTGATTTCCTTGCCCTGGTAGAACCGCTCCTGCCATTTCTTGAGCCGGACCATGTCGGTGAGCTGCACGTCGTCCTCCTCAGGGTCTGGAAATCGCTTCAGGATCGGATGTGGACGGTCGGTGTCCGGGCCCCGGGCACCGGGCAGGCCGTTGAGGTTGTCCCGGTACATGTCGACCTGAACCTCGGCGTCCTCCGACAGGTCAGGGTCGAACGCGTCTACCCCGTGAAGGTGCAAACCCCACTTCAGCGTGCCATCCGGGTTGAGCCGCTTGGGTCGGATCCATGCGGCGACGCCACGGTTGCGTAAGGCCTCCTCAACCGCCGCCGTCGCCAAACCCTGGCTCCCACTCAGGTCGAACACGCCACCCTTGTCGTGGGTGCCTCCCGAGTTCTTGTTCCCGGGATGGAACGAGCCCTGGACAACTCCATCCACGAGGTCCTTGCCGACGTCCCGGCCGGCGTCCTCCAGGATCGCAATCGTGCGCCGGGTGAGTATCATCGGGTCGCCGCTACTGTACTTCTTCCCGATCTTGATCTGTACTTGTGCGAACGGAACCTCAGGCATCGCCGCTGCTCCCCCGGGGACAGAAGGCTGGGACGCCCGGCGCATCGCCTGGCGTACGGACACAATGCGCCTTCTCGACCCGATCGACAAGTACCGCCGTCAGTACTCGGCGCGGCCGCGCCGGCTTCGGTGTCGCTCGCTAAGTCCTGGCAGTTGTTAGTCGTCGTTCCGCTGGTCGGCCTCCAGCACACCGATGAAACGCCGCATCGTGGTCAGCGCACTACGCAGCTCATCGGCGCCCAGCTCGGCGCCGATCCGATCGGCGAACGGCCGCTGCGCGAGGGAGATTTGCCGGATCGCCCAGTACCCGGCCTCGGTGCAGGCCAGCAGGTTGGCCCGCCGATGCGCCGGGTTGGGGCGATACTCCGCAAGGCCGCGCTCGACGAGCAGGTCGGCGACCCGCAGCACGCCTTGCCGGGTCACGCCCATCCGGCGGCCGATCTCGGACACGGTCCGCGGCTGGTCCAGGATTCCGCCGAGCACCTGCCACCACGCGGCCGTCAATCCGCCCTCGGCTGCCATTCCTTGGGCGGCCTCCATGAGCCGGGCATTGAGCCGGAACGTGGCCAGCACGACATCGGTCAGCAGCGCGCCCGCTTCGGTGTGCGGCGGCAGCTCGGGCCATTCCTCGCGGGGTGGAACGGTGGCGCTCCGTGCCTCCCGGGCGGTGATCATGCGGCGTGCGAGCTCTGCATGAGGGTTGGGAACGCTTCCGGGTCGGCCCGATGGAACACGCCCTCGTAGGCCTCCAGCGTCTGGTCGGAAGCCAGACCGAGGCGCTGGAGCGTGGCGCGGGCGAACTGCACCGGCGACTGCGGGCCGGCGGTGATCAGGTCACCGTCGATGACGGCGCGCTCGTCGACGTACTGGTCGCCGCCCGCATATCCGGTGGCCATCAGATATTCGGGCGCGGCACTGGTGTGCCGGCGCTGGTCGAGCAGCCCGGCCCGGGCCAGGCCCGCGGTCGCGCCGCAGATCGCCGCCACCGGAACTCCGGCGTCCAGGAAGCGTGTGGCGACGGCGGCGAACGCCTCCCCGCTGCCGCTGTCCCACATGTCGGCGCCCGGAAGGATGAGCAGGTCGCTGGCGGCCGGGTCGAGATCGGCGAGCATGGTGTCGGGCAGGATCCGGATCCCACCCATGGTCGTGACCGGTTCGCTGGCCTCGGCCACCGTCACGACGTTCCACCGGCTTCCGGTGAAGCGGCCGGTGCGCAGCTCGACCAGGAGGTGTCCGACCTCCCAGTCGGCGAGGCTGTTGTAGACGGCAAGGTGAGCTGTGTGAGTCATAGACAACATGTTGTCATAAAGTAAACATGCTGTCAATCCTGCCTGGCACCGAGCTCAGCATCGACCCGTGGCCCAGCTATGGCCTTCGCCGGTGACCGTGCATCTCTTGTTCGAGCCGCCAGTCCGATTCGTCGGTGTCCTTGACGTATCCCTGCCAGTGGAAGCTGTCGGGGGTGATCTCGGTGAAGATCCACTTGATCGTGCAGCCGTCGGTCTGGGTGCCTTCCTGGTAGATCCCGTCCGGTACCCGCCGGCCGACCAGGGTGCACACCTGCCCGGACGGTGGGAACCAGACCACGGTCCAGGTCTCGGTAGCCGGATCGAGCAGTCGCATAGTGGTACCCGTCGGTGTGGACCCGTCCTCGAACCGGAAGCGCATCACATCCTGGACCGCGCGGCCGTCGAGGATCCAGCCAAAGGTCCACACGACGGTGCCCCGATGCCATTGGTCATCGGTTGGGCTGAGGTAGCGATTGTCGACGTCCCACACGCCGACGAGCTGGCCGTACAGATCGAGCATGTCCTGCAGATCGGGATGCGGTCCGGCTGCGGTGAGCGCAACCGGCATGGGGTCGCTGGTCGTCGTCATGGCGCTCAGCCTCGCGGTGCCCCGACGGAGCTGGCTTGAAGATTCTTGTCGTACCTCTGCTCTAGCGTCACGGTTGTGCGCAGACATCGACTGCTGGTCAACACCGAAGAGGTCTGCGTCGCGCAGGTGCGCTGTGACGGGCACGAGCGGCGCTGGGGCCAGGCCGAGGAGGTGTCGACGCCCGGGCTGGTGCTGGTCCGGATCGGTGTGTTCCGCCGCCGCGCCGACGGGGTGGAAGCCGTGCTCGACCCGACCACGGCCTACGTGCAGCGACCCGGCGAAGTCCAGCAGGTCTCCCATCCGGCCGGCGGAGACCTGTGCACCAGCATGACGATCTCGCCCGAGATCGCTGAGCGGTTGCCGGCGTCCGGCCAGCTCAGGGTGACTGCTGAGGTTGATCTCACCCACCGGTTGCTGGTGGCCCGGGCCGGCAGCGGTGCCGACCCGGTCGAGCTGGGCGATCGGTCGGCCGAGCTGGTCGCTGCGGTTGTTGCCGAGCCGGTGCCAATGAGCCGCACCCGCCTGGTCGAGGATGCTCGCGCCTTGCTCAACGCCCAGCCGGCGTTGCCGCTGACCAGGCTTGCGGCCGAGCTTGGTGTCTCGTCGTGGTATCTCAGCCGGCTGTTCCATCGGGTTACCGGGACCACGGTGAGCCGCTACCGGCTCCGGCTCCGGGTTCGCGCTGCACTCGAGCGGTTCCTTGAGGAATCGGACGGACCGGCGACCAGAAGTGGACTGGCCGAGATCGCGGCCGAGCTCGGCTTCGCCGACCAGGCGCATCTCACCCGGGTGCTGGGCGCCGAGACCGGTCGCACCCCGGCCGCGCTGCGTGACCTGCTCGGTCCAACCTGACAGCCGACCTCGTCATCCCCGTAACCGCGCCGCCCCGACGGCGTGCCAGGATGGTCCGGTGCTTGATCACCTATCCATCCAGTGCGCCGATGTAGCGGCCAGTGCCGCCTTCTACGACGCCGTGCTCGCTCCGCTGGGCGGCCGGCGGATCATGGACCGCGGAGCGGTCATCGGCTACGGAGTGCCTCCGATGCCGGACTTCTGGCTCGGCCCACGCACCACCGGCAGCGGGTTCCGCGAGTCACACATCGCCTTCGCCGCGCCCGACCGAGCGGCGGTCCGCGAGTTCTTCCGGATCGCGGTCGAGGCCGGTGCCGAGGTGCTGCACGAGCCGCGGGTCTGGCCGGAGTATCACTCCACTTATTACGGGGCGTTCGTTCGCGATCCGGACGGCAACAACGTCGAGGCGGTCAGCCATCGCCCTGAGTAGGCCCATCGCCCTGAGTACGCCCGTCGCCCTGGGTAGGCACCGTGGACTCGTCCGGCTCGCCGAGTAACTCCAGGAACAAAGCGCGGTAGTCGACCATCGCCAGCCGGAGATCCTCGGTTGATGCGTTGAGCCGGGCGCTGATCGCGTGCGCGGCCCGATAGCGGTCGAGGGTGTGTCCGTGCTCTACCGACAGGTCGGCAAGCCGCTGCCGCTGGCTGTCCGCTACCGAGTATCCGCGTGCCCGCATCAGCTCGATCAGCAGCGGTCCGGCGGCGGCGACGGCCGCAGCGGGATCTTCGACGAAGCCCTCCTGGGTTCCGGACCAGCGCCTGGCGAACTCGGAGTGCTCGGCCGGTGCCAGCGGTTTCAGATCGACTTGCGCATGACGCCGGAGCCGGCCACGCAGCTCGGCTAGGCCGGACCGGCGGCCTCCTGACTCGGCGAGCACGCGGTCGTACTCCGGGCCGAACCGCCGGCGCAGCGCCCGGTGCCGGTGCGCGGCACGCACCATCAGCACGCTCGCGACCAGCGCGGCTAGAAGCGTGATCACGGCCAGCAGCGTGAACGTTTCGTCGGACACCGCTACCTCCCACCCTGTAGGCGGGTGAAGGGATCTCCGCTACGCGGCCGGGCCAAACGGCGGATGACCGGCGGACCACGAAGGCCACGGTGGCCGCGCCGGACAACGGCGGGCCACCGTGGCCTTCAGCGTGCGTCTGGTGCTAGCTGGCCGGCATCAGCACCTTGTCGATGACGAACACGGTTGCGTTGGCCGTGGGGATGTTGCCGCAGAGCACGTTGGCGTCGTTGACCATGATCTCGTCGCCGGAGCCGGAGATCTGCAACGACTCACCCTGCACGGTGACCAGGGTTCCCTCGGCCAGGATGCCTTCGGCGTCCATCCGCTTGGGCACCACGTGGTAGGTCAGGATGTCGGTCAGCTTGGACTTGTCCTTCTTCACCGTCTCCAGGTCGGTGCCGAGCGCCTCGAAGGCCGCGTCATTCGGGGCGAACACCGTGTACTCGGCGGTGGTGTCGTCGAGCGTGTCGGTCAGGTCGGTCGACTGGACCGCTTCGGCCAGCTGAGTCAACATCGGGTTGTTGCCGGCCGCGGTCGCGACCGGGTCGCCGAGCATGCCCTCGAGCGAGCCTTCGTCGCCGGCATCGGTTGGCAGGTTCGCGCAGCCCGTTCCGAACGTGTCGCTGGTGTCCGTGACGCCATCGCCTGCCGGTGTCGACGTGGCCATCGTGGTCTCGGTCGGCGTTACCGCCGGTGCCACCCTGCCTGCGCTGACGGCGGCTGGGTCACCACCTCCGCAGGCGGCCAGACAGAGCCCGAGGGCCGCGAGAGTGCCGAGGGTGGTGAGTCGCTGAACTGTGCGCATATGCAGTTTTCTCCTTCATAGTGCGATCCGGACGGACATACCCGACGGCCGGCAGCCTCGGGCCGACGCCGCTCAGCCGACCGGAGCTGGCGGCATCCACACATAGGTATTCGGCCTTGCCGAGACCGGGGTTGGGCGACCAGGCCCAACACCACCCCATCGGGCCACCCGCCGGGCCGGGACAGGCGCCCCGGGCTCGGTCGGGCCGGCCACGGGCTCGAGCTCGGTAGCCGGTCGGGCTAGCGCCCGGGCAGCATCGTGTTCTCGTCGATCCGGCTCAATGCCCAGATCACCGCGAATGCCAACGCGATCGCGATGATCGACCAGACCGGGTAGTAGGGCAGCCAGAGGAAGTTCACGATCGCACTGAGCGCGGCCAGGACGATGCCGACGATCCGGGCCCACAGCGCGCCGGACAGCAGCGAGTAGCCGGCGATCGCGATGATGATCCCCGAGATCAGGTGGATCCAGCCCCACCCAGTCAGGTCGAAGTCGAACGTGTAGTTGCGCAGCCGCGCGTAGAACTCGTCGTTGATGAGCGCGGTCAGTCCCATCAGGGCGTGGAAGACGCCCAGAACGATCATTGCGGTTGCGGCAAACAGCGCGAACCCGGTCGCCCACGGCGAGAACTGACGCGACCCGGTCGGCTCACCGGTGGTAGACATGCGGACCTCCTAGGCGCAGCCGGATCCGATCGGCTCGGATCGTGGCCCTCGGCCGCATCGTCCCCCGGGCCCGAGTCCGGCTGCCATCGCCCCAGCGGGTGACGCTCGGCGGGCCGGCGCGGCTAGCGCCGCATTGCTGCTGCCCGGGTGGGTGCGGTGTGTTCGGAGATGTTCGGAAAAGTCCCGGAGCCGGCGCGGTAGCGGGCAGCATCGACGATCGAAGGCCTTCGTAGGACCGGCCCAGTCGAAGGAGTCAGGATGGGAACTGCTCGAAGGTTAGCGATCGTCGGTGCGGCCACGGCGTTGATGGCGCTCGGTGCGCTGCCCGTGGCGACGACGGCAATGTCCGCGCCTAAGCCGACAGTCATCACGGTGGGCAACTTCTCCTCGTTTGAGTACTTGCCGACCTGCTCGAACACCGCGCCGTTCCCGTGCGGCCAGACCGCGCTGAACCTGGGATTCCGGGTCTACACCAGCAAGATCTTCAACCACCCCATCACGATCGGCTGGGAGCTGTTCGGCGGGACCGCCACGGCCGGGGTGGACTACACCGGTCCGACTAGCGGCACGGTGACCATCGCCGCTAACACCGTGAACAAAGAGGTGCTGGTGCCGCTGGTGAACGACGGATTCGGTGAGTCCAACGAGACGTTCCAGGTGCGGCTGACCAGCTCCACCGTTCCGGCCAACCTCAGCTCGATCGGCACCGAGACCATCCTGGACGGCTCTCGGATCCCGGGCGACTGCACGCTGAGCAAGAATGCGCCCAACCAGCAGGCGATGACCTGCACCGACCGGCCGCCAACGCAGCGGTGG
>JAKEEW010000147.1 GCA_022616375.1 Sporichthyaceae bacterium | reverse complement strand
TCCGGCAGGAACGCCGACACCAAGAAGCTCGGGACGTCCACGAGCTGGCTGACCTTGAGATCGACGGCCACGCTGCAGATGGCGTACGCCTGCTGACGGGTCCAGCCTCGCTCACCGAGGTGGTCGATCATGTTGAGGAGGGCGTTGCGGGCGGCGAGCGTGGCGTCCTCCGCACGGAGCTCCCCGTCGCGGTCCACCGACATGCCCGTCGTGGCGTAGAACCGGCGCGGGGTGGCGTACTCCGGCGCCACCCAGAAGTCCGTGCGGGCGAACCGCGGATCGCGGATGCCCTTGTCGCGCGCAGTCCCGCTGTGCACCGCGAACCGGACGCGCAGCGTCGCGTTCATCTCGATCGCCGTGCCACACGTCTCGCTATCGCCTTGGGCGAAGTGTGCGTCGCCGGCTGAGAACAGCGCCCGGCGTGTCCACCGGGATGAAACAGCCGGGTGCCGGCAGCGAGTTGCTTGATGTCCACATTGCCCGCCTGCTCCCGGGGCGGGATGGTCCGCAGCGCCTCTGCGGCGATCGACGGATCGGAGGGCACGGCGGACGCGGGCGACGGCGGCAGGACGAATCCGCCACGCTCCAGCGCGGCCTGCTCGCGCGCGGTGATCCGGCGCAGCCCTTCCCGTCCCGGCGACAGCCCGATCGTGCCCATGAACGGCGCGCCGGGGACCCGTACGCCCGGCAGGTCCTCCGAGGTGGCCCACCCGTCGGCGATTGCCCAGCGCACCATGTACGGGTCGGGGAACATGTCGCGCAGGAACCCGAACCCCGGCACCTGGACGGTGTACCCGTAGCTGTCCGGAACCACCTCGACGATCTCCACCTCGAGCAGGTCACCGGGCTCCGCGCCCTCGACATACACGGGGCCGGTCAGCGGGTGGACCACGTCCAGGTTTGGTGCGGCCACCGTGTCCAGAGTGGCTTGTGGGCCCATCTGCCCGTCGAACGCGTCGCGGGTCTCCAGCACGACCTCGTCGCCAGGCTCGCAGCGCACGATCGGCGCGATGTCGGGATGCCACCGGTTATGGCCGGTCGCCGGCTCTTCCACCAGCGTCTTCGACCGGTCTACCCGCACCTCGTGAACGGCCATGTCAACCCCTCCGGTTGCGACGCGTCGGTGTCACCCTGGCACCCCCGCAACCTACTCCAGCATCGCCCTCAGCGATCGCCGAAGTACCGGGCGCAAAGCCGCAACCGGCGGGCGTGCCACACCATGTAGGTGCCGAGGATGAGCTGGGTGATGCTGCGCCCGACGTCCTCCCACCGGTCGCGCACCCGCAACCACACCAGTGCGGCGCGCCGCGACCGGGCGCCGGCACGGGCACCGGCACCCCGGGGCGTGATCAGGCAGGGACCGCGGTTGGGGATGGAGCGGGTGTGCGCCGCGGTGGTCGCGAAGTCGAACCGGTCGAGGAGCTCCCGGGTCGCCGCCTTGACGGTGATCGGGGCGAGGTGCCACGCGGGGCACGGTCGGTTGGCGGCCACGCCGAACGGGATGTGGCCGCCGGAGTCGTGGAACTCCGGATAGCTGAAGCAGAGCACCGACCCGGACGGGATGACCGAGCCGGCGGGCAGAGCCATGTCCTCGGTAGTGATCCGGTGGGCCACGCCGAACAACGGGAACCGCCGCAGGGTGTCCTCGAAGGCGGCGTCGAGCGCGCCGTCGAAGCGCGCCGCGCGCTGCAGCGGCTCGTCCGCGGCGAGCGCCATCAGCACGTGTGCGGTGGCCTCTGAGCTCTGCACGACCGCGGTGTTGAAGAACGTGCCCTGCAGGTAGTAGGCCTGTTCCCGCCGGTCAAGCAGCGTCGGCAGGTCGTGCGGCACCTGGTCGAGCACGTCCTCGAGGTGTGCGGACAGGCGCAGCCGGCGGTCCATGTGCCGCAGACCGCAGCACTTGAGAGCGGTGATGACGTCGTCGGCGTTGTCCACGATCAGCTGCCGTGC
The DNA here is from genome assembly GCA_022616375.1 of Sporichthyaceae bacterium. Classification (GTDB taxonomy): domain Bacteria; phylum Actinomycetota; class Actinomycetes; order JAKEEW01; family JAKEEW01; genus JAKEEW01. The sequence continues at coordinate 5,049 of JAKEEW010000147.1, read as the reverse complement.
GTCGCCGGTGCTGGGGTGGCCGAAGACCAGCCGGTGGTAGAACTCGGCCCAGACCGGCATCACCAGGTCGCGCAGCCGGACCAGGCCGATCTGGTCCGGCACCACGTCGCGCACGCAGGCGGCGGCCAGCTTCTCGGCATCGATCCTCGGCATCGACAGGATGCGGCGGGTGCACCGGGCGACCTCGTCGTAACGGGGTCCCCGCTCGAGGTGCTCCTGGTGTACCTCGGCACCGGGCGACAGCCAGTACCAGAACAGATCGGACAGCGCCGCCCCGCGGCTACGCCCGCCGGCCGCGGGGTGGCTGTACACCTCCAGGAACTGCGACACGTCGACCAGGTCGCCGGGAACGGCGATCCCCTCGGCGCCGTTGATCCGCGCGAACAACCACATCCGGACTGCGACAACCAGGCGGGGCAGCCAGTACGGCAGGCTCGCCACCACCGCCGCCGAAGCGCCAACGACGATCACAGCGACCACACCAGGTATACCGCCGCGGGCCGGCGCCGAGATTCGCCGGAATCCATCCGGGCCGCAGCCGAGGTACTACCTGGCATGGAATACGCCGTGATCGGCGCCGGACCGGCGGGCCTGCAGCTGGCGTACTACCTCCAGCGGGCGGGCCGCGACTACGTCGTGCTCGAGGCCGGCCACACGCCGGGCACATTCTTCCGGAACTTTCCCCGGCACCGCCGCATGATCTCCATCAACAAGCCGCACACCGGGTGGCACGACCCGGAGAAGGACCTGCGGGTGGACTGGAACTCCCTGCTGTCCGACGATCCCTCGCTCCGGTTCACCCACTACACCGGCCGCTACTTCCCGGACGCCGACGACTACCTGCGCTACCTCAGCGACTACGCGAACGGCCTGAACGTCAGGTACGACCACCGGGTCAGCCGGGTCAGCCGGGGCGACGGGGGCAGCGGGGGCAGCGCCGGCTTCGAGGTCCGCTGCGAGAACGGTGCGGTGTTCACCGCCGACCGCGTGGTGGTCGCGACCGGCTTCAGCGCGATGAACGTCCCGCCGATCGAAGGAATCGAGACGGCGGAGCAGTACTGGGATGTGTCGGTCGATCCGCGGGAGTTCACCGACCAGCGGGTTTTCATCATCGGCAAGGGCAACTCGGCGTTCGAGACCGCGGACAACCTGACCGAGCACGCGGCGGTGATCCACGTAGCGGGCCCGCGGTCGATCAACTTCGCCTGGCGGACGCACTTCATCGGACACCTCCGCGCGATCAACAACAACTTCCTCGACACCTACCAGCTCAAGACGCAGAACATGGTCCTCGACGGGGACATCCTGCGCATCGAACGCCGCCCGGACGACTACCTGATCACGTTCGCGTATGCCCGGCGAGACAAGGTGGTCCAGCTCGCCTACGACCGGGTCATCACCTGCACCGGGTTCCGGATGGATCCCTCGATCTTCGATGACACCTGTCGACCCGAGCTGACCATCAACGACCGGTTCCCGGCGCTGACCCCGGAGTGGAGGCGGTCAACATACCCGGCCTCTACTTCCCGGGACGCTGACGCAGTCGCGCGACTTCAAGAAGCACACCAGCGCATTCATCCATAGCTTCCGATACGGGATCCGGGCGCTGACGCACATGCTCGACGAGAAATACCACGGGATCGAGTGGCCACACCGGAGGGTGCCGCCCGACGGGCTCGCCGACGCCGTGCTGGCCCGGATCAACCGAACCTCGGCGTTGTTCCAGCAGTTCGGGTTCCTCTGCGACGTCGTCACTGCGGACGGGCGCTACTACGAGGAGATGCCGCTGGACTACGTCCCGTTCGGCGACTGCTACACGATCAGCCTCGAATACGGCGCGGGCCACGACGCGATCGATCCGTTCGACGTGGCGGCGGGCCGGCAGTGGGAGGCCGACACCTCGCACGACGACCGCTACCTGCACCCGGTGATCCGCCGGCGGGTGAACCATGAGGCGGTCGCCGCCCTCCGGCTACCCGAGGACATCTGCAATGACTGGACCGACGACAAGCTCTACCGCGCGCCCTTGCGTGCGTTCATCGAGGAGCGGCTGTGACGGTCGAGGTGGGACCCGGCCTGGTCAACGTGCGCGACTTCGAGGCGGCGGCACGCCTACGACTCGACCCGGTGTACTACGACTACTTCGCCAGCGGCGCGCAGGACGAGATCACGGTCGCCGCCAACGAGTCGGCATTCGGTCGCCGGACCTTGATTCCGCGGGTGCTGCGGGGGTGCGAGCCACCCCGGCTCGAGACGTCGGTGTTGGGACAGCCGGCGTCCATGCCGGTCCTGATCGCACCCACCGCGTTCCATCGCCTGGCATGCGCCGAGGGCGAGGTGGCGACCGGCCGCGCGGCCGCGGACGCCGATATCACGATGATCGCCGCGATGTTGTCGAACGTCACCATCGAGGAGATCGCCGCAACCGGCGCGAAGCTGTGGTTCCAGCTCTACATCCAGCCGGACCTGGCCTTCACCGAGTCGCTCGTGCGGCGGGCCGAGGCGGCCGGCTGCCGAGCGCTGGTCGTCACGGTGGACTCGCCGGCGCTGGGCCGCAACGAGCGCGGCGACCGCAACGACTTCCACGACCTGCCGCCGGACATCAGCTGCGCGAACATGGGCGGCGCCGGGCGCGTCCGCCAGGTGGTGCTCACGCCCGAGATCTCCTGGTGGCACCTGGACTGGCTGCGCGAGACTACCGCCCTGCCGATCCTGCTCAAGGGAGTGCTGCACCCCGCCGACGCGCGGATCGCGGTCGACCGGGGCGTCGACGGACTCATCGTGTCCAACCACGGCGGCCGTCAACTCGACACCGTGCCGGCGACGCTCGACCGGTTCCCGGCGATCGCCGAGGCCGTCGCCGGTCAGGTGCCGCTGCTGCTCGACGGCGGCGTGCGGCGCGGCACCGACATCGCAAAGGCGCTGGCGATGGGTGCCCAGGCTCGGACGGCCGGTGCTGTGGGGCCTGGCGGTCGCGGGGCAGGCCGGTGTGGCGCGCGTGCTCGAGCTGCTGCGCACCGAGCTCGTCAATGCCCTGACCCTGCTCGGTGTCGGCACGCCGGCCGAGCTGGCCCGGGATCAGGTGGAGCCGTGAACGTGATCGGTGTCGGCGTCGGGCGTACCGGAACGCTCTCGCTGAAGGCAGCACTCGAACGGCTGGGCTTCGGGCCCTGCTTCCACGGCCGGCACGTGCTCGACCATCCGGACCGGCTGCCACTCTGGCGGGCCGCCGCAGCCGGCGAACCGGTGGACTGGGCCGCCGTGTTCGCCGGCTACGGATCTACCGTCGACTGGCCAGGAGCGGCGTTCTGGCGCGAGCTGACCGCGGTGTTCCCCACCGCGAAGGTGATCCTGACCGTCCGGGACGCGCAGAGCTGGTACGACAGCGTCAGCCGCACCATCTACCGGATGTTCGGCGACGGCCCGGCCGACGACCGAGTAGCCGAGGCCCGGCGTACGGTGCCCGGCCTCGACACCTTCACCGCATTCCATCGGCAGATGATCTGGGACGGCTTCTTCGGCGGCCGATTCGCCCACCGGGCGCACGCCATCCGGGTGTACGAGGAACACAACGCGGCCGTACGCGACGCGATCCCACCACACCGGCTGCTGACGATCGCCCCGGATGCCGGATGGGAGCCGCTGTGTTCGTTCCTCGGCGTCGCGGTGCCCGCCGAGCCGTACCCGCACCTGAACGACCCGGAGCAGTTCTGGGCCAGAGTGCGCGCCCGGGTCAGCGAGTCACGGCGGTAGACCCGGTCAAGCAGCTCGGCACGGTCAGGCGGCTTGATCCGGTCACGCGGCGGTGTCGGCGAGTTCGGCGCGCAGCCGCATGAGTCCACGACGGATCCGGGTCTTGGCCGTTCCCAGCGGGATGCGCTCCTGCTCCGCGATCTCCCGGGCGGTCAGCCCGTCGAGCGTCGCCAGCACGATCGGTCGCGCCTGCTCCGCCGGCAGCGACCGCAAACCGGCCAACACGTGCTCGACGTGCTCGTACTCCGGCTCGTCGGGCACGCTCCGCTGGGGTACACCTGAGCAGTTCCGGGTCGACGGGGTAGTCGCGGCGCGGCCGGACCGCGTCCATCGAGACGTTGTGCGCGATGGTCAACAGCCACGTGTCGACCGGCCAGCGCCGGGCGTCGTAGCTGGTCGCGTAGCGCCACGCCCGGACGAAAGCGTCCTGGGCGACCTCCTCGGCCAACCCGGAATCGTCGGTGACGCGTAACGCCAGCCCGTACACCCGCGCCTGGTAGCGGCGGACGAGCGTGGTCACCGCGGTCGCATCGCCGGACGCGATGTCGGCAATCAGAGACTGGTCGGAGGGGCCCACATTGGACGTCACGCAGGCGGCATGGCCCCGGTTCGGCCCAGCAGCTGGCGCTTGTCCGCCTTTCCGCTCGCGTTTAACGGCACCTCGCGGATGACCGTGACGGTTCTCGGCACGCTGTTCGCGCTCAGCCGCGCCCGCACGAGCGCTGCGAGCTCATCCAGGTCAGGCGCCTCGTCGGTGGCCGGCACGACGAACGCGTGAACGGCTTCGCCGGTCTGTGGGTCGGCGGCACCGACCACGTACGCATGCGCGACTCGCGGATCCGTGGCGAGCACGCGTTCGATCGCTCCGGCGTAACAGACCTCCGCGTTGACCAGGATGACGTCGCGCGCGCGACCGGTCAGATGAAGCATGCCGTCGCGGTCGAGATGGCCGAGGTCGCGGGTGCGGATCCAGCCGTCGCGCTCGACCTGTCGGGTCTGCTCCGGATCCTCCCAGTAGCCGATCATCCGGTGCGGGCTGCGTACGTAGATCTCCCCGTCCACGATGGTGACCTCCACGCCGGGAAGCGGGCGGCCCACCGTCGCGGCGTGGCCGCCGGTGATGTCCTGCGGCGTAAGGATCGAGATCACCCCCGTCTCGCCCTGCCCGTACCCCTGCCACACGATCGGCCCGAGCCGCTGGGTCGCGGCGTGCAACAGCGCAGCGCTGGCGGGCGAGCCGCCGAGCATCACCGCGCGCAGGCTGCCGAGGTCCGCCGTGGAACGCAGCACGTCGTT
>JAKEEW010000146.1 GCA_022616375.1 Sporichthyaceae bacterium | reverse complement strand
GGACCGGATGGCGGCGCTCGTCGAGGAGTACGGGTCGGCGCCGGTGCGGTCCTGGCTCGACGCGGTCGACCGGATCGCGCCGCGGCTCGGCTCCGCGGCACAGCAGGTGCGGTGTGCGGTGGCCGGCGGCCGCCTTGACCGGGCCGTGGACATCCTGCTGCAGTACTACGACCGCGGCCACGCACACTCCGGACTGCAGCCGGCAGCGGCGCCGGTCGCGGTCGTTGGCCTGGACCTGGCCGGCGACCTGGAGCGGGCTTCCGCGATCCGGGCCGCGCTTCCCGGTCTGTCCACTTGAAGCTGGCCTTAACCGCACCGTAATCCGGATCCGGACGATGGCGGCATGCGTCGTCGTCTGGGAGCTGGCGTGGCCGGCCTGCTCATCGCGGTTCTACTGGTGCCGGTTGGCGCGACTGGAAGCGCGGCCGTACCCCTTCCCACCATCGTGGGCGGATCGACCGCCGTCATGGGGGAGTTCCCGTTCATGGTCACACTCGGTTGGAAGTCCCCGACCAACCACTTCTGCGGCGGGACTCTGATCCACAAGGACTGGGTGCTCACCGCCGCGCACTGCGTCAACAACATCGCGAACACCGGCGATCTGGTCGTGACGATCGGCCGGACCAACCTGGCCGGCTGGGACGGCGAGGAGCGGGCGGTGACGCAGATCCTGCTGCACCCTGGCTCCAGTCCGACCACCGTGGACTACGACGTGGCGCTGCTCAGGCTCCAGTGGCCTTCGACGATGCCGCCCCTCCGGCTGGCCTTCGGCGCCAACCGTGACCTGTGGGAGGCCGGTGACAGCGCGGTCGCCCTGGGTTGGGGGGCGACCGAGCCCGAGGGCGGTCCGCATTCGGCCATCCTGCGCAAGGTGACGGTGCCGATCGTCGCCGACTCTGCGATGTCGTCGATCTACGGAAGCAAGTTCCATTCGGCGAGCATGCTCGGTGCCGGGCCGTTGGCGGGTGGCGCCGGCATCTGCGTAGGCGACTCCGGCGGACCGTTGGTGGTCGCGTCGACGCTCGGCTGGCGGCAGGTCGGGGTGGTGACCGGATCCGGTCCCGTCGTCTGCGCGGCCCCGAACCGGCCGGACATCTACGCCCGCCTCGCCGACAACGAGATCACCAGATGGATCATTGCCAACATCCCGGGGATCGCCAACGACGGCGCGATCGGACGTAGCGGCGACTTCAACGGCGACGGCCGGGACGACATCGTGACCTTCACCCGCGGCACCAGCTGCGACGCCTGGGTCGCCCTGTCGCGCGACGACCTGCCCTTCGGTCTGGAGGCCTTCGGCGCGGCGACCAAGTGGAGCGATTGGTTCTCCTGCGGTGAGGACGTGCCGCTGGTCGGCGACTTCAACGGCGACCAGCTCGCCGACGTGGTCACCTTCACCCGTGGCACGGCCTGCGACGTCTGGGTCGCGTACGGGTTCGCCACCAAGTTCCTGCCGCAGAACAAGTGGCACGACAGCTTCACCTGCGGCAGTCAGGTCCCGGCGGTCGGCGACGTCAACGGGGACGGTATGGACGACATCGTGACCTTCAGCCGGGGTTCGGCCTGTGATGTGTATGTGGCGTTGAGCCAGGGCTACCTTTTCGGCGCGGTTCAGAAGTGGCACGACATGTTCGGCTGCGGCAACGAGATCCCGGCCACCGGTGACTTCAACGGCGACGGCCGCGACGACGTGGCAGCGTTCACTCCCAGCTTCCCCGGCCCGGTCTGGATGGCACTCAGCAGCGGATCCGGCTTCAACGGCACGGGATGGAAGTGGCACAACGGGTTCAGTATCTTCGGCGCGGTTCCCGCAGTCGGCGACTTCAACGCCGATGGACGCGACGACATCGCCTCGTTCAGCCGGGGCACGTACTGCGACGTCTTCGTCTCGCTTAGCCACCCGGATGGCGGCTTCGGTACCACCACCAAGTGGCACGACATGTTCTCCTGCCGCAACGAGCTCCCTGGGGTGGGCGACTTCACCGGCGACGGTCGCGACGATGTGATCACCTTCACCCGGGACATGGCCTGCGACGTGTACGTCGCCAGAAGCACCGGGGCGGCGTTCACCGGATCCGGCGCACTGTGGTCGGACGACTTCGCCTGCGGCGGCCAGATCCCGATCGGAACCAGCAGCTGGTGGTAGTGCCGGCCGGCGCCTCTGCGGCGCCCCCGGCCCCGGCGCGCCCCCGGCGCCCTGGCGGCACCGTGGCTGAGGCACGGACCTAGCCCCTCCGTACGATCTCCGTCGTCATACGGGCGACGGGAGCGCCGGTCAGACATCCGATGGTCTGCATAACCAGACAGGAGTAGATCTGGACAAAGTGCCACTGTCGGTGGGGGTGGGGGCACCAAGATGAGACTGTCGGTCGTCGCTCTGTCGCTCGTCTGCGTGTTCGCTGCGGGTTGCGGCGCGATCGACCGGGATAGGGTCGTCCAGTCTGAGGCTGCGTCGTCGCCGACAGCTGGTCCGGTTTCCATTTCGGTAGAGGTGTGGACCAGCAACGGAGTGGTCGGTCGCAACTATGACGACACGGCGTGCGTCTGGCGCGATCCGGCGTATGCCGTCCGTGATGGCGCCGGAACGGTCATCGCCGCCGGCGCGCCGCCCACCGACGTGAGGTTGGGCGCCGACCCGGGTGCGCTTGGCCAGATGTCCTTGGGACCCGAGTACCGCTGCGAGCTAGTCCTAGCGATCAGCACGATCCCCACGGACCTTTATCAGCTCGATGTGACGACCGGCGCATATCGGGGTGAGGCGGTGTTCTCGTACGACCAGACCACGCGTGGACCGATCGCGATCGAGATCACTGAGTAGGACGGGCTCCCTAGGACAGGTTCCGCGCGTGGTCGAGCTACAGTTGGTAGGCGTCGAGATCGCTTGCGTGGGCGTGTAGGCACCTCCGCCAACTCGGGTCGCCACCGGTCGTACCCTGTTTGCATGGAGCTGGCCCAGGCCACGGCGATGCTCGCCCGAACGCCGAAAACGCTGGAGACGCTGCTCACCGGACTGCCGCCGGAGTGGGTGCACCGCAACGACGGGCCGGGGACGTGGAGCGCTTACGAGATCCTGGGCCACCTGCTGCACGGCGAGGCGACCAACTGGCTGCCGCGCGCCCGGATGATCCTCGAGCATGGCGCCGATCGGCCGTTCGAGCCGTTCGACCGGCTGGCGATGCTGACCTGGGAGCGCGGGCCGGTGGATGCGTTACTGACACGGTTCACCGAGGCGCGGCGGGCCAGTCTCGACGAGTTGTCGTCGCACGATCTCTCCGCGAGTGATCTGGATCGGCGCGGCCGGCATCCCGAGTTCGGCGAGGTCACGCTCGGGCAGATGCTGGCGACCTGGGTCGTGCACGACCTGACGCATCTTGCCCAGGTGGGCGAGGTGCTGGCCCGCCGGTATCGCGACGATGTGGGCCCGTGGCGCGCCTACCTGCCGGCGCTGGATCGCGTGGCGGAAGCCGAGTAGCCAGGGTCACGGATCACCGTGCCGCAAAGAGCAGGAACTGCGAGACCTGGCCGGGTGTGAAGTTGTTGTCACTCACCAGCAGCAAGGCCCGGTGTCCGTTGGGGAGCCTCGGGCCGAACGTCATGCCCTCCAGGTTGTCCAGCGTCAGCCCGAGCGCGTCAAGGTCGAGAACCTCGGTCTTGGTCACCGGCGACACATCGGCACCGAGCAGGCTGTGAACTCCGGAGACGTCGTCGGCACCAGGCACGCCCACCAGATGCAGGGATACGGAGTTGCCCACGCCGACTGAGAAGGAGCGTTCCATCGCGAGCAGGAACTGGTTGTTGAGCGGCAGCAGTTCGACCAGGCCGTTGACGCTGAAGGCCTCGGGTGGAACGGGCGTGGCCGCGACGGGGTCGACCGGATACACGTACGTACGGTCGATCTGCCCCGAATCGAGGCGGAACCGCAAGAGTCGGGTTAGTGAGCCGTTCGTCGGCGTCGCCGCCGGCCCATCCTGGGCAAGAGCGGCCTCGTTGCCGGCGAACACGAAGGGGCCGTGGCCGACCGCGGCCGCCTCGAAACCGAGGTTTTGACGCACGCCGGAGCCGGGACCCACCAGGAACGGCTCGGGCACGGTGAGGTCGCGTATAAAACTGCCATCCAGCTCGTACTCGCGGATCCAGGGATCCACTCCGGCAGCGGCGACGCCCTCGGAGGTGACCACCAGCGTGTCGTCGGCGGTCAGAGTCAGCCCCTCCGGATCCACCGTTCCAGGTGCGTAGGACTCACCCGCGGGCGGCTCCAGCGCGGTGACATCGACCACCGTTACATCACCTGGGCCGAGGCTTCCGTCCGACACGTCAATGTCGAGCGTGTAGAAGCGCACAGGTCCTAACGAGCCTTGGTCGTCGGAGATCGCGTAGTACAGGTCACGCTCGGCGTCGTAGGTGATGCTGGACAGCCCGCCAACGACGGTCCCGTCGAACGGGAGACCAGCGGGGAGCGTCGACTCGCCGCGGAAATCCGGGTGCACCGGTCGAGCTCGTTCCACCCCCGCCGTCGCCGAGCCGCCCTGCGTGAGCGGCAGCGCTGTCGCGGCGCAGACCGCCGCCAACGTCGCTGCGATCCGGGTGCGGTGACTTACTGGCGCCATCGTGGAGACTCCCTCCCGTGCGACCTCGTCGCTCAACTGTCCCGCACCGGAGTCGTTGAGCGGAATCCCTATCGGCATGGGAGACAGCGATGACTGTCTCCAGAACCGACGCCATACCTCGTGCTTGGCTCAGCGGGTGCCTCGATAAACGTCCAGGGTTTTGGCCCGCACCCAGGTCGAACGAAATCGGCTCGGACAACGTCCTTAGTCAAGGCGAGCTACGAGCGATGGAGTTGCCGTGAAGATCCAGACGAGCTTCGCACTCGGTGCCGCCGGCGTTACCACTGTGGTGCTCGCCGGATTCGCGCTCGCCGGTGTGAACGGCTGGAACCAGAGCCAACCGGTTGCGGACCAGACCCGTACCACGACCCATTCCCCGGCTCCGACAGCGTCCTCGACGGAGGCTGTCACTCCCACACCGCCGGCCACGAGCCCCGCACCGAACGACGAGGACCCGGCGCCCGTGGTCGGTCCGCTCGACTGGCACGGCGGTCGGTGGGACGTGGGCAACGTTGTCTCCTTCGTGCGAGACAGCCAGGGAGTCATCGTGGTCCTCGATCGCTACGAGATGTGGCAATTCGAGGAAGGGTGGCTGTCCGAGCCCCCATCCGCTCCGCCGCCTGCTCGGTACGCCGGAAAGACGTTGATCAGGTATCCGCTTGTGGTCGGTAATACCGATACGCCCTTCCTGAACGAGAGCTCGAAACTGCATAGCTATCGTCTCGCCAACAACGCCGAGGTCGTCCGGGTAAGCAACCTCTTCGATATCTGTGACCGCTTCGACAGAGGCGCCGACTATGACGAGCCGGACCCGGCGTTCGACGACCTTGACGTCGACGACCTAGTGGCGGCCAGCGTCGGCACCGACGACCTCAACGGCTCGGGTGCCAAGTACGACGGTCGACAGGACGCGCTCACCTTCAACGACGCCGGGCGGGTCGTCCGCCTGGTCTTCTCCGGCGGGTGCTGACCGGGAACCCGCCGCCTAGCGCGACAGAGAGGTCGACGTAGCGACGCCGCTGGTCGTCGGTGGTCCCGCACGCCGCGGTGCCACTGGGTGTTCGGGTTTGTTCGGAATGGCCATGTGGCGGGGGCGGCCGGTGGCAGTGTCATACAGCGCCCGGAGTTTCCTGCAGGATGGAGGAGGCCAATGAGACCCGTGCTGCGCGTGCTCGCGATGACCGGTGTCGTCGCGCTGGTCATGTTCGGCTTGGCGCCGGCGGCCGATGCTGCCAAACCCAATCCCCCGCAACCAACCACAGTGACCGTCGACGACTCCACCCGCTATGAGGGCGACTGGGTCTGCACCGCCAACCCGCCGTTTGGATGCAGCATCCGCAACGGCCAGCTCCAGTTCCAGATCCACATGAGCCCGTCGCCCAAGCAGGCGGTCACGCTGGGCTGGCAGCTGGAAGACATCACCACCACCGCCGGCCAGGACTACACCGGGCCTACCTCGGGCACGGTGACCTTCCCGGCCAACGGGTTCGTCACGTACGTGAACGTGCCGTTGGTGGTCGACGGCGTGGCCGAGCCGAACGAAACGGTCCGGTTCCGGATCACCAGCTCCAGCATCCCGGCCAACATCACCGACACCGCCATCGGCACCATCCAGAACGGCACTCAGGAACCCGCCGACTGCACCGTGACCCAGACCTACTACAACAACATGTTCATGACCTGCACCAACCGGCCGCCGACGCAGCGCTGGCACCTGAGGGCATTGTGCGCCAGCATCGGCGGCGGCGACCTCTGGGAAGGCAACATCGTCACCGGCAACGGCACCTCGGCGGTGGACCCGTGCGGCGGGTACGCCTACTACCCGTCCTTCATCGTCGATCCATGATCGCTTGACCTGAGGCCCGGCGCCACGGCTGCCCGGCGCCGGGCGGTCGAGGACGGCCGGCCTAGTAGCTGTTGACCAGATTTGGCGCTATTAGTATTTTTCGTCCCGACCAGGTTGGGACAGGGGGTCGTCGGCTGTTGCCGCGATCATGGCCGCCGTGGGACCAGCCAGAGGGTTGGTCGAGATCCTCCTGCCGTGGTCCTGGTGAGGCACTGTGGCGATCCGCATCAGGAGCAGCCCACTGATGAGTGAGAAAGCCGTACCCACGAGGGATATTGAGCGGATCGTTGCGTGGAATTCGACTGCGTACCCGTTCCAGGAGGCCACGATCCACCAGCTCGTGACTGAGGCCGCCGCAAGACTTCCTGATCAACCAGCGGTGGTGTCGGGGTCGGGGGTGGTATACAGCCACGCCGAGCTGGAGCGCCGATCCAACCAGGTGGCCCAGCAACTGGCGACGTTGGGTATCGGGCGCGGGAGCGTGGTGGGGCTACTCAGCGACCACACCCCGGAGGCGGTGGTGGCGCTGCTTGGCGGTTTGAAGGTCGGTGCCGGCTATGTGCCGCTGGACCCTCGCTGGCCGGCGGGTCGGATCCAGGGGCTGCTGGAACAGCTCCAGGTGGAGTGTGTGGTGGCTGGCCGTGCCCAGCTTGGCATGGTGTTCGAGCTCCAGTGGGTGAACCGCCCCGGGAGCCGACCGGACCGCCGACAGCCACGATCGAGTCCGCCACGACAAGATCAGCAAAGCCGGCACCGTCACCCTGCGCGTGGCCGGCCAGCTCCGTCACATCGGCGTCGGCCGAACCTACGCCGGCACCGTCACCCTGCGCGTGGCCGGCCAGCTCCGTCACATCGGCGTCGGCCGAACCTACGCCGGCACCTACGTCAACATCCTCGCCCAGGACCTGCACGTCCGCGTCGTCCACGCCGCCACCGGCGAGCTCCTCCGCGACCTGGTCATCGACCCCCGTCGCGACTACCAGCCCACAGCAAGACCACCCGGACCAACCCCGAAGTGACCACCACACACAACAGCCGAACCCACGAATCGTAGGTCCGGCCGTCGCCGATGTCCTGAGACATCACACAGTGCCCCCGGCAGGAATCGAACCTGCGACACCCGCTTTAGGAGAGCGGTGCTCTATCCCCTGAGCTACGAGGGCAACGACGGTAAGGGTACCGTCCGGCCGGGCTAGTGGCCGGTGCGGAGCGCAACCATGATCGGGATCGGCAGAGCGCCGAGGCGCGGTCCACGGGTAACCGGCCGAACCGCGCGGCCAGGCTTCTGAGTACCCTGGCTTGATCCGAGCAAGGAGCCCTGCCGTGCACGTCGCCGATGTCATGACCCAGGCCAGCGTCACCGAATCACCTACCGACACGCTCCGGGCGGCCGCCGAGACCATGTGGCGCCAGCAAACTGGATCACTGGTCGTGATGGACGGCAATCGGATGGTGGGGATCATCACCGAGCGCGACATTCTCAAGGCCGTCGCGCACGGGGTGGATCTTGGCGACGCCACCGTGGCCGACGCGATGACCAAGGACGTGCTCACCACCACGCCGGGGGAGCCGTTGCGCGACGCGGCTCGCGAGATGGCCGCGCGCTGGATCCGGCACCTGCCGGTGGTCAAGGACGACCAGGTCGTCGGGATGCTGAGCATGCGGGATGTCACCGGGGTGTTCGCCGCCCTGTCCAAGGATCCGAGCGGAGTCGGGCTCGACGTGGACCGGCTGGTTAGGGAGCGGCGACTGGCCCGGATCGACGTGGGCGACCTGGACTGAACCGAGTCAACGAGGGGCTCGCTACCAAGGGTTATGTCCGACACCGACGACTGGGACTGGGACTTTCCGGTGCTTCCGGAGCAGACCGCCGACGACACTGACGCCGCCTGGGGCGAGGCGGGCGAGTCGACCGAGGACGATATTGAGCGGTTGCTGGGGGAGCGGCCGCCGCACCACGACAGGTAGGCGCACCACGATCAAGTAGGGAGCGACGTGGCTGGTTCCGGTCGTCGACTTGTCCTTGTTGTCTTAGTAGGGCTGAGTCTGCTCGGCACCGGTTGCGCGGGCACTGGCACCCAGCCTGCCGCCGGGCCAGCCACGTCGCCCCCGACTCAGGCCACTAGTTCGCAGCCACCGAACGCGGTGCACCGGACCTGCGTACAGCCGGACGAGCAGGCCAACGTGATCAAGTTCCAGAATGCCGAGGGTGTCGAGCTGATCGGCGTGATGCTCGGCGACGGTCCGACCGGCATCGTGCTCGGCCACGAGTCGCGTAGCAGTCTCTGCGAGTGGATGCCGGTTGCGCGGCAGCTGGCCGAGCGGGGATACCGGGTGCTCGCGATCGATTTCGGTGGGTTCGGGGAGTCCGAGTCGGCGTCCGGCCGGCGAACCCTGATAGAGGACGTCGCGGCCGCCGCCGACCAGTTGGAGCGGGCCGGGTCCGAACAGGTCGTGCTGATTGGATCGTCGATGGGTGGCACCGCAGTGGTGTCCGCCGCGACCGAGGTGACGGCTCCGGTCGCGGCAGTTGTAAGCCTGTCCGCGCCGGCGATGTTCGGTGATCTGGACGCGGAGGCGGCCGCGCCAAACCTGACCGTGCCTGCCTATTTCGCCGCGGGCGAGCGGGATGGCACGTTCCCGGACAGCGCCCGGCGGATGCACGCGGCAGCCGGCTCGGAGATCAAGGAACTCAAGATCTATGACACCACCAGGCACGGCACCCAGCTGGTCAGCGAGCTGCCGGAATGCCTGGCTGACCTGCTCGATTTCCTTGATCAGGTAGCGCCGGCCCGCTGACGGTGTGCCGCCGGCCCGGTGAGGTTGATCTCATCGTCCGCGGCGAGAGGTTGGCGATCAACACCAGCGATACCGCATGATTGGCACTCGAAAGGGTAGAGTGCTAACCCGGAGGAAGATCGTGCCGACGTACCAGTACGCCTGCACCGCCTGTGACGAGCGGCTTGAGGTCGTGCAGAAATTTACCGACGATCCGCTGACCGAGTGTCCGCGGTGCGCCGGTCGGCTGCGCAAGGTGTTCTCCCCGGTTGGCGTCGTCTTCAAGGGCTCCGGGTTCTATCGCAACGACTCTCGGGCGGCAGCTAACGGCTCAGGTAAGCCACAGCCAGCAGGCGCCGCTTCGGGCGGCTCGAATGGCGAATCGGGCTCCACAAAGTCCGACAGCTCCAGCTCGTCCAGTGGCTCCTCCAGTGACACGGGCTCGACCAGCTCCAGCTCCGGTTCGAGCAGCTCCGGCGCCAGTTCCAGCGGGTCGAGCGCGGCCGGCAACTCGAGCGGCAATGGATCAGCCGCCGGGTCGAAGGCCCCGGCCAAGACCTCCTAACTGGGTTCACATCGTCGTCCGTCGAGGCGGCTCGTCAAGGCCTCGGCCATGATCTGTGGATAGGTCAGCCACCTCGCTGTGGATCGGATCGAGGTCCTGTCTGGCGAGCGCAGTACTGTCCTGCCCATGACCACGACCGCCGTCGAGTCCCAGACCCCACCGCCAGTCATCGGTGAGCCGATCGTCGTCGAGCCGGTCGCAGCCACCCGACCAGCGCCAATCGCGCTGGCCGGTGAGGCTCGCGCCGAGATCGGCGTGATCGGCGGCTCCGGGTTCTACGCATTTCTCGACGACGTCACCGAGCTAGACATCGACACGCCATACGGCAAACCGAGCGATCCGATCGTGCTCGGCACGGCGGCCGGGCGCCGGGTCGCGTTCTTGCCCAGGCACGGCGGTGACCACCGGTTCCCGCCGCACCGCATCCCGTTCCGGGCCAACCTGTGGGCGATGCGGATGCTCGGCGTCGGGCAGGTGCTCGGTCCGTGTGCGGTCGGCAGCCTGCGTGCCGAGCTCGGCCCCGGCACGCTGGTGATTCCGGATCAGCTGGTCGACCGCACCGTGTCCCGGGTCCAGACCTACTACGATGGCCCGCCGGCCAAGGTGGTGCACGTCTCGTTCGCCGACCCGTTCTGCCCGGCCGGCCGGGCCGCTGCGACTCAGGTGGCCAGTCAGGCCGGCTGGTCGGTCGCCGAGGACGGCACGCTGGTCGTGGTAGAGGGGCCGCGGTTTTCCACCAGGTCGGAATCCCGGTGGTACTCGAGCCAGGGCTGGTCGATCATCGGCATGACCGCCCACCCGGAGGCCATCCTCGCGCGCGAGCTCGAGCTGTGCTTCACCACGCTGGCGCTGGTCACCGATCACGACGCTGGAGTGGAGGGCGGCGAGGTCGTCAGCCACGCCGAGGTGCTGCGCGTGTTCGGTGAGAACGTCACGCAGCTGCGCACGCTGCTGCTCGATGTCATCGCCGCGATGCCGACCGAGCGGACCTGTGACTGTGGTCGCGCCCTCGACGGCCTGGAGACCGGTATCGAGTTGCCCTGATCTGGTGCGGACGGGCGGACGGGCGACGGACGGACCGAAGGCAGGCGCGATGGCTGGCTGGGGTCCCGCCGGGGCAGGGTGGCCGGGTTCCGGCGGGGGACGGGCAGGTCCCGGTGCGGGGCGGGCGAGAGCGCGACTCGTCGGGTTGGTGGACGCGGTGTCCCGGCACCGCCGGGTGACGGCCGGGCTGCTGGCTGCCGGCGCGGTGGGAGCCGCGCTCACGGTGGTGGCACCGGCCGCACCGGCCAGCCGGCCGGTGCTCGCGGCCGCGCGCGATCTGCCGGCCGGGATCGTGCTGAGTGGAGCCGAGCTCGCCGTTGTCCGGATACCGCCGGCCGTCGCTCCGGACGGCGCGCTTGATCCGGCCGCACCGATCGACGGGCTCGTGCTGGCCGGGCCGATGCGGCGCGGCGAGGTGCTGACCGATGCGCGCCTCCTGGGTCCGGGGCTGCTCGACCAGCTCGCCGGCGGGTCCGGCCAAGGGCTGGTCGCGATCCCGGTCCGGCTAGCCGATCCGGGGGTCGCGCGGCTGCTGCATGCCGGGCAACTGGTCGACGTGTTGGCCGCGGCCGCGCCGCAGCTCGATCCGTTCGCCGGCGGAGCGTTACCGACCGAGGCCGGGCCAGCGGGTTACGGTCCGGCCCGAGTGGTCGCGGCCGCGGTGCGCGTGATCGCGGTGTCGGCGCCCGAGACTGGGGATCTGACGAGCGCGACGGCGACGGTGGGGTCGGCCGAGCCGTTAATCGTGCTCGCGACGACGCCGGATGCCGCCGCCGAGCTGGCGAACGCGGCGGCGGGGGCGGCGCTTACGGTCGTCATCCGAGCCAGGCCGGACTAGATCGTGGTCAGTGCCCGGGCCGTACCATCCGGCCAGCCGACCCTCCCGGCTGACCGCGAGCAGCCGTCGCTCGGCCTGCTCGCGGGACCGTGCGGTGGTCACTACCAGCAGCTCGTCTCCGTGCCTGAGCACGGTCGAGCCGCCAGGGACCAGATGCCGGCCATCCCGCACGATGAGGCTGAGCACGGCCCCAGGCGGGAGCCGCAGCTCGAACACCTCAACCCCGTGCAGCGCCGAGTCGTCCGGGATCCGGACGGTCAGCACATCCGCGCCGAACTCCCCGAGCGGGGCGACGTCCAGCTCGACGTCTCGGGTCGTTCCGTTCGCGCCGAGGCGGAGCCAGCGGGCCACCCAAGGCAGCGTTGGGCCCTGCACGATCGTGAAGATCACGACCAGGATGAACACCAAGTTGAACAGGCGCTGGCTGTCCGGCACCCCGGACACCACAGGCACCGTGGCCAGGACGATGGGCACCGCGCCACGCAACCCGGCCCAGGACAGAAGCGCCTGTTCCCGCCAGGTGAAGCCGAACGGCAATGTGGAGAGCACGACCGCTGCCGGCCGGGCGACCAGCAACAAGACCGCGCCGAGCAGCAGCGCGGGCACGATCTGCGCGCCGAAATCGGACGGATCCGCCAGCAGCCCGATCATGATGAACAGCCCAATCTGAGCAATCCACGCCAAACCGTCCACGAACCCTCGGGTCGCAATCGAGTGCGGGAGCCGCGAGTTGCCCAGCACCAGCGCCGCCACGTAGGTGGCGAGGAAGCCGCTGGAGTGCAGCTCCGCGGCGACCGCATAGGCGAACACGGTCAGCGCGAACACGGCAATCGGATACAGGCCGGACGCCGGCAGCGCCACCCGGCGCAATGCCCAGGCGCCACCCCGGCCCACCGCAAGCCCGACGACCGCGCCGGCGATCAGCTGATACACAATCAGCAGCGCGATCTCCCAGAACGGCCCGCTTTCACCCGGTGCCGCACTCAGGGCGACCACCAGCAGGATGGTTGGCGGGTCGTTGAATCCGGACTCCGCTTCGAGCAGGCCGCTCAACCGTCGCGGCAGCGGCAACCGACGCAAGACCGAGAAGATCGCGGCGGCATCGGTCGGGGCGAGGATCGCGGCCACCAGGAACGCGAGCTGCCACTCCACGTCGAGCAGCCAATGCGCCGCCACCGCGGTGATGCCGATGCTGATGCCGATCCCGATCGTGGACAGCGACACGGTCGGCCTGAGCACCGGTCGAATGGTGACCCACCGGGTCGCAAGACCGCCTTCGGCCAGGATCACCACAAGCGCGGCATAGCCGAGCGAGCGGGCCAGCTCGAAGTCGTCGAACGGCATCCCGAGCACGTCCTCGCCCAGGATCACCCCGATGCAGAGGTAGAGCAGCAGGCTGGGCAGCCCGGTTCGGGCCGAGATTCGCACCGCGACGGCAGCCACCAGCAGTGCGGCTGCGCCCACCAGCAGGGCGTAGTCGAGCTGCTCGATGGTCACGGCCGAGACCTCCGGGATGAGCCGACGGTTCCCCGAGCCTAGGGCGTGGGTGATGGATCTCCAACGGAACGGATCAGCCCCGGGAGGGCACCACCGCGCGGTCGGCGGCATGCGAAGATGCGCCGGTCGAAAGGTTGAGGCGATGGTTCGGATCGCGCCGTTCGCACGGCTGCCGCGTGGGTTGCGCTGGACTGCCCGCGTGCTGGTCGGGTTGCTGGCGCTGGCGCTCATCCTGACCCTGCTCGGGATCTGGACGGTACGGCGGTCCTTCCCGCAGACCAGCGGGACCATCCGCTTGGACGGACTTACCGCCCCGGTCACCGTGTTCCGCGACGAATGGGGCATCCCGCAGATTTACGCCGACAACGCCGATGACCTGTTCCGAGCCCAGGGCTACGTGCACGCCCAGGACCGGTTCTGGGAGATGGACGTGCGGCGTCACGTCACCGCGGGACGGCTGTCCGAGCTGTTCGGCGAGAGCCAGTTCGAGACCGATGCGTTCATCCGGACCCTCGGTTGGCGCCGGGTCGCCGAGCAGGAGTACGCGCTACTCGACGCCGACACCAAGCGCTATCTGGACCGGTACGCCGATGGCGTGAACGCGTGGCTGGCCGATCACACCGGGTCGAAGGCGAGCCTGGAGTACGGCGTGCTGCGGCTGTCCCGGCTCGGCCGCGACTACGAGCCGGAGCCGTGGTCGCCGATTGACTCGCTGGCCTGGTTGAAGGCGATGGCCTGGGATCTGCGCTCCAACATGGAAGATGAGATCGCACGTTCATTGGCCGCCTCCACGCTGCCCAAGGAGCGGGTCGACCAGCTCTATCCGGACTATCCCTACGACCGGCACCGGCCGATCGTGACCAGCGGCACGGTGGAGGACGGCAAGTTCGTCCAGGGCGCCGGCGGCGGCACTCTCGACCCGCCGGTCGCCGTGCCACCCACTCCGAACCAGGGCCGACCCGCCCCGGCCGAGCCGAATCAGGGCCGACCCGCTCCGCCCGAGCCGAACCAGAGCGGACCCGCTCCGCCCGAGCCGAACCAGGGCGGCGGGGCGGCCCAGGCCGAGGCCGGGTCGGCGGCGCCACGGCAAGGCGCCGCGGTGAGCGACGATGGTCCAGTTCTGGAGTTGCCGGAGGACGCCAAGGATCCGCTTCACTACCTGGCCGACATTGTCTCCGAGCTCCCGCAGCTGCTCGGCCCGCCGGGGTCCGGATTGGGCTCCAACTCCTGGGTGGTGTCCGGCGTACGGACCACGACCGGCAAGCCGCTGCTGGCCAACGATCCGCACCTGGCGCCGATGTTGCCGTCGCTGTGGTATCAGGCCGGGCTGCATTGCACCGAGGTGAGCGCGGACTGCCCGTTCGACCTGACCGGGTTCACGTTCTCCGGCGTGCCCGGGGTGATCATCGGGCACAACGCCGACATCGCCTGGGGCTTCACCAACCTCGGGCCTGACGTCTCCGACCTCTACCTGGAGAAGGTCACCGGCGACCAGTACGAGTACCGGGGCGAGCAGGTGCCGCTGGAGACCCGGAACGAGACGATCCGGATCGACGGCGACGACTCGCGCACGATTACCGTCCGGTCCACCCGGCACGGCCCGCTCATCTCGGACCCGTCCGAAGACATGAGCCTGATCGGCGACTTCGCTCCGACTCCGAAGGGGATCCCGCTGACCGACCGGGGGGAGGGCTACGCGGTCGCGCTGCGCTGGACCGCGCTGGAGCCGGGCCGTACTGCCGAGGCGATCTTCCAGCTGAACACCGCGGCCGACTGGTCGGACTTCCGGGCCGCGGCGGAGAAGTTCGCGGTCCCGGCGCAGAACCTGCTCTACGCCGACACCGAAGGCAACATCGGCTACCAGTCGCCCGGCCAGATCCCGATCCGGACCAAGGGCGACGGCCGCTGGCCGGTGCCCGGCTGGACCGGCGAGTACGAATGGGACGACCGGATTCCGTTCGACGCGCTGCCCTCGGTCTACAACCCGCCCAGCGGCTACCTGGTCACCGCGAACAACGCCGTCATCGGCACCAACTACCCGTATCTGCTGACCCACGACTGGTCCTACGGTTATCGCTCGAGCCGGATCGAGCAGCTCATCCGGGCCGGCGGCACGCTCGACGCGGCCGCGATGGCCCGGATCCAGCTCGACTCCCGTAACGGGATGGCGCCCGAGCTGGTGCCGTTCCTGCTCTCGCTGCAGACCGACGAGTGGGTGCGTGGCGGCCAGGACCTGTTGCGCGACTGGGATTTCAGCCAACCGCCGGACTCGGCCGCCGCGGCCTACTACAACGCGGTCTGGCGGCATCTGCTGATCCGCACGTTCAACGACGAGCTGCCCGAGGATGCCAGGCCGGACGGCGGCGATCGCTGGTTCGAGGTCGTCCGGCCACTGCTTGTCAACCCGACTGACCCGTGGTGGGACGACGTGTCGACCGAGGCGGTCAGGGAGACCCGCGACGACATCCTGCGGGCCGCGATGAAGGACGCCAGGGACGAGCTGACCCGGCTGATGGGTAAGGACATCGGTCGCTGGCGCTGGGGCACCGTGCACAAGCTGGAGCTGACCAACCAGACGTTCGGGACCTCCGGGATCG
The DNA here is from genome assembly GCA_022616375.1 of Sporichthyaceae bacterium. Lineage (GTDB taxonomy): Bacteria > Actinomycetota > Actinomycetes > JAKEEW01 > JAKEEW01 > JAKEEW01. Next base: position 7,310 of record JAKEEW010000146.1, on the reverse strand, counting down.
CCCCGATCGAGGGGCTGTTCAACCGTGGACCGCTGCGGTTGGGCGGCGGGGAGTCGATCGTCGACGCGACCGGGTGGAACGCTACCGAGGGCTACGAGGTGATCTGGGTGCCGTCGATGCGGATGGTGGTGGACCTGGCCGAGCTCGACCAGTCTCGGTGGATCAACCTGACCGGCGCCTCCGGGCATGCCTACTCCGATCACTACTGGGACCAGGCTCGGCTGTGGGCCCGCGGCGAGACGACCCCGATGCGATCGAGCCGGGCCGTGGTCGAGGCCGCCGCGGAGCACACCCTGACCCTCGAGCCCGCCGCGGGCTAGCGCCAACCGCGGGACCTGCGGGCTAGCGAACGGAGACGGCGGCCTGCAGCGGGGTCGCCCTGGCGGCGGTCAACGCCATCGTCATCACCTGGGCGACGGTGCTCGATAACCGGCATTCGTCCGCGCTGGCGCGTGCCCTTGGCGCGACCCTTCGTGAAGTGAGTGCGGCACTGGCGGCCGCACAGGTGCTTCCCGCGCTCGTCGGCGCTGTCGTGGGCGTCATTCCGGGAGGCTTTGCGCTATCCGCCGCGATAAACGCAATCACCGGCGGTGACAGCGACCGGGGCACGCTTCCCTCGCTCTGGCAGCTGCCCGTCCTGGTTCTCGCCACCGTGCTCGTGGTGGCGGCGCTCAGCGCTGTTCCGGCCCGCCTCGGCGCCCGCCGTCCGATGACCGCCGAGACTCATTAGGCCGGGCTCGCATGAGTCGAGTAGGCCTGCCGGAGCTGGCTCAGCCGCCGATCCGATGCAGCCCGGTCGGGGTCAGCGCGGCGTGCACTCGGCGGTCGTGCGGCTCGTGCGGGAGCCGATCGACCAGTTCGCCGTCGTAGAGCGGCACCGCGAGGAACGCGTCCGGCCGGGCTCGGACCAGCGCCCGGTCGTAGCTGCCGCCGCCGCGGCCAAGCCGTACGCCGGAGCGATCCACCGCAAGCCCGGGCGCAATCACTACATCGGCTTGTTCGATCGCCGCCGTCCCCAGCCGCGGCCCGACCGGCTCGCCTGGCTCCCGCCGGGCCACCGACAGCCCGTCCGGCCCGGTGTACTCGCTCCAGTCCAGATCCAGATCCGGCCGCAGCACCGGCAGCAGGACCCGCACACCGCGCCCGGCCAGCCAGTCCAGCAGCGGACCGGTGGGCGGCTCGGTCCCGAACGCGCTGTAGCAGCAGACCACCGAGGCTGCCCGAATCTCCGGAACATCGCCGCAGATCAGTACGTAGCCATGCCCGGCACGCTCCCGATCGGCGGTCGACAAACCCCGCCGAACGGTCTCCAGCCGTGACCTAAGCACGGACTTGTCGTTGCTTTGGTAACGCATCGGTCTCCGAGCGAACTAGCCGCCATCGATGTGGGCATCATGTTCTCGTCCCAGGTGAACAAGGGGGTACCGGGGTGTCGGCGACGGCACTGCTGCTGGTCCTCACTGCGGCGGCGTTTGGATGCGCGCTCGTGGTGAGCTGGCGGCTGTTCCGGACCAACCAGACACTTCGTCGCGAATCGGTAACCGATCCGCTCACCGGCGTGCTGCACTACGGCAATCTGCAGACGATCCTGCACCGCGAGCTGGAGCGGGCCGGCCGGTTCGACCGGCCGCTGTCCCTGCTCATGATCGACCTGGACCTGTTCCGCGAGGTCAACTCGCAGTACGGGCACCAGCGCGGCAGCGCGGTGCTGCGTGAGTTCGCCCAGCGGGTGCAGCGCTCGATCCGCGCGGTGGACACGATGGCACGCTACGGCGGCGACGAGTTCGTCATCGTGCTTCCGGAGACCGACGAGCACGGCGTGCCGCAGGTCGCCGACCGGATCTGCCGGATCGTGCGGGAGAAACCGTTCGCCGGGGATGGTTCGGAGATGCCGGTCCAGCTGTCGGTATCGATCGGGGCCGCGCTCTACGGCCGGCACGGCGTCACCATCAGCCAGCTGCTTCGCTCGGCCGACGAGGCGCTTTATCTGGCCAAGCAGGCCGGTCGGGATGGATGGGCGTTGGCCAGGACACCGCTGCCATCCCCGCTGCCCACCGCGCTTGCCCAGCCGGCGCCTGTGGAGCACTGACTCCTGACCTGTGGATAGCCTCGTCTACACAAGCAGACCGCCAAGTAGTGTTCGGCTGTGAGCTCTGTAACCAAAGCCGTGATCACCGCAGCCGGCCTGGGCACCCGGTTCCTGCCCGCGACCAAGGCGACTCCGAAGGAGATGCTGCCGGTCGTCGACAAGCCCGCCATCCAGTACGTGGTCGAGGAAGCCGTGGCCGCCGGCCTGGACGACGTGCTGTTGATCACGTCCCGCACCAAGCGCTCCGTGGAGGACCATTTCGACCGGGCCTTCGAGCTCGAGGCGGAGCTGACCAGGAAGGGCGACACCGCCCGGCTCGACCTGGTCCGGCAGGCGACCGACCTGGCCACGGTGCACTCGGTCCGGCAGCGCGAGGCGCTCGGTCTGGGCCACGCGGTGCTGTGCGCCGAGCAGCACGTCGGGCACCAGCCGTTCGCGGTGCTGCTCGGCGACGATCTGATCGACCCACGCGATCCGTTGCTGCCCCGGATGATCGAGGTGCAGCAGCGGTACGGCGGCAGCGTGGTCGCGCTGATGGAAGTGGAGCCGGCGCAGATCCGGCTGTACGGCTCGGCCGCGGTCGAGCCGACCGACACCGATGGCGTGTTCCGGGTGACCGAGCTGGTGGAGAAGCCGCAGACGGCGGCGCCGAGCAACTTCGCCGTGATCGGTCGCTACGTGCTCGACCCGGCGATTTTCGAGGTCCTGCACACCACCCCACCCGGCCGTGGCGGCGAGATCCAGCTGACCGACGCGATCCGGGCGCTGGCGCTGCGAGACGAGCACCGGGGCGGCCCGGTGCACGGGGTCGTATTCACCGGCCGGCGATACGACACCGGCGACCGCGCCGACTATCTCCGTACCATCGTCAGGCTCGCGTGCGAGCGGGAAGACCTGGGGCCAGATTTCCGCGCGTGGCTGGAATATTTCGTCGCCAAAGAGATGCGCGGCAGATCCGACTCGGGGGGACCTGATGAGATCAGTTGACGACCACCTCAGCGCGGTGCTGACCGGCGTCGGCCCGCTGATGTCGTTCGACCAGCAGCTGCTCGACGCGCACGGTTGCCTGCTCGACGAGGACGTGACCGCGCCGGTCGACTTGCCCTCGTTCGACAACTCGGCGATGGACGGATACGCGGTCCGGCTCGCCGATGTGGCCGAGGCCACCGAGCTGCTGCCGGTGTCGCTGCCGGTGGTGGGCGACATCCCGGCCGGCGACCCGACTCCGCGGATGCTCGGCCCCGGCATGACGGCGCGCATCATGACCGGCGCTCCCGTGCCGGCCGGTGCGGACGCGGTGGTCCCGGTCGAGTGGACCGACGGCGGCATCTCCCAGGTCTCGATCCGGCAGGCGCCGACCCCTGGCCAGCACATTCGCCGGCTCGGTGACGACGTCAAGGTCGGCGAGACCATCCTGACCAAGGGCACCTGGCTCGGCCCGACCCAGATCGGGCTGCTGGCCGCGATCGGGCAGGATCGGGTCTCGGTCCGTCCTCGACCCCGGGTGGTAGTGATCTCGACCGGCAGCGAGCTGGTCGAGCCGGGTAGCCAGATCACGGCCGGGCAGGTGTTCGACGCAAACGGCTACACCCTGACCGCGGCAGCGAGGGATGCCGGGGCGATTGCCTACCGGGTCGGCATCATCGGCGACGATGCGGCCGAGCTGAAGGAGCGCATCGAAGACCAGCTGATCCGCGCCGACCTGGTCATCACCAGTGGCGGGGTGAGCAAGGGCGCGTACGACCTGGTCAAGCAGGTGCTGGGCGAGCTGGGCGAGGTCAGCTTCGACGAGGTAGCGATGCAACCCGGCAAGCCGCAGGGGTATGGGCAGATCGGGCCGGACAAGATCCCGGTGTTCGCGTTGCCGGGCAACCCGGTCAGCGCCTACGTCTCGTTCGAGGTCTTCGTTCGCCCGGTGATCCGGCGGATGCTCGCGCTGGAGCCGCTGTACCGGCCGACCGTCACCGCGACCTGCACCGATCCGCTGACCTCCGGGGCGGGCATCCGGCAATACGCCAGGGCCTCGCTGAGCTTTGCCAGCAACGGCGACCGGGCGACCGCCGAGAAGGCATCCGCCGATGAGCCGGTCGGCACCGTGACCCCGGTCGGCGGGCACGGCTCGCATCTGATGGGTGACTTGGCCCAAGCCAACAGCCTGATCGTGCTGCCGGAATGGACCACCACGGTGGCCGCCGGCGACCCGGTCCAGGTCATGGTGCTCGAGCGCCGGACCCGGCCGTGACCAACCAGTCAGGACTCACCCACGTCGACGAGTCCGGCGCGGCCCGGATGGTGGACGTCAGCGCGAAGGACGTCTCGGTTCGCACCGCGACCGCCACCGGGCGGGTCACGGTCGCGCCCGAGGTCGTCGCGTTGCTCAGGGACGGCGCGATGCCGAAGGGCGACGTGCTCGCGGTCGCCCGGATTGCCGGGATCCAAGGCGCGAAGCGGACCCCCGATCTGGTGCCGCTGTGCCATCCGATCGCGGTGCACGGTGTCACCGTCGAGCTGTCGGTCGCCGACGATGGCGTCGAGATCACCGCCGTGGTCCGGACCGCGGATCGGACCGGGGTAGAGATGGAGGCGCTGACCGCGGTCAGCGTGGCCGCGCTCACCGTGTTCGACATGGTGAAGGCGGTCGATCCGGCCGCGGTCATCGGCGACATCAAGGTCGTGACCAAGACCGGCGGCAAGTCGGGGGACTGGCAGCGGCCGGACGCCGGGGCCGGCGACAACGGCGGGAGTAACGAAACCGGCGGGAGTGACGGCACCGGCGGAACGGCCCGGCGATGAGCGGCGACCTTGCGGCAACGGACGGGCTGGCATCCGAGGGGCCGGCGTCGGCCCAGGATCCGGACGGTGAGCCCGATCCGGTCCGCCGCGGGCTGGTCGTCACGGTGTCCAACCGAGCCTGGGCGGGCGTCTATGCCGACCGCGGCGGTCCGCTGATCGTGGACGGGTTGCAGGAGCTTGGCTTCGTCGTGGACGGACCGGTTGTGGTGCAGGACGGAGAACCGGTCGAGCAGGCCTTGCGGGATGGTGTCGAGTCCGGGTACCACGTGATCGTGACAACCGGCGGCACCGGATTGACCCCGCTCGACCTCACTCCTGAGATGACCCGGCGGGTGCTCGATCGCGAGGTGCCCGGAATCGCCGAGGCGATCCGGGCGGCCGGCATGGCCACGGTGCCGGCGGCCGCGCTGTCCAGGGCAGTTGCCGGAGTGGCCGGGTCCACGCTGGTGGTGAACCTGCCCGGTTCGACCGGCGGGGTTCGGGACGGGCTGGCCGTGCTGCGGCCGATCCTGATGCACGCGGTGGATCAGATCCATGGAGGCGACCACTGACGGTGACGGTGGTTGGGGCCACGGGATGGCCCGCCAAACTGTCCGAAGGTCGAGTGCGACTGCGCCCGATCCAGGTGCGCGACGCCGCGGCCTGGTATGAGCTGCGTGCCCGGAACCAGGCGTGGTTGGCGGCGTGGGAGGCAACGACGCCCGGCGGAGCGAGCCAGCAGCTCACGTTCAAACAGATGGTCCGCCGGTTGCGCCGAGACGCCCGCGCCGGCCGGGTGCTGCCGTTCGCCGTGCTGTACGAGGGCAAGCTGGTCGGCCAGCTGACCGTGGCCAACATCATCTGGGGTTCGGTGTGCAGCGCCAGCATGGGCTACTGGGTCGACCAGCGCCGGGCCGGGCGTGGGATCATCCCGACCGCGGTCGCGCTGGCGACCGATCACTGCTTCCAGACGGTAGGGCTGCACCGGATGGAGGTCGCGATCCGGCCGGAGAACCTCGCCAGCCTCCGAGTAGTGGAGAAGCTCGGCTTTCGACCCGAGGGGCTACGGCCGAACTACCTGCACATCGACGGTGAGTGGCGCGATCATCTGGTGTTCGCGCTCAACGCCGACGAGGTGCCTGGGGGCCTGATCACCCGGTGGAAGGCCACCAGGTTGATCACTCCCTAAGCGGTCGAGAGTCGCCGGGGACGGGCGGCGGTGGCCGAGCTCGCCACTCCAGTCACAGGCGTGTACTTGCGACACAGGCAGACGCTCAAAGCCTCAATACCAGGTTGAGGGCTTGGCTCCGCTTACCTTCGGCTATATGGGTGCCGGCTTGATCTACGCGGGGATCGTCGCGGCGTGGGCCGTGGTGCTGGTCCCGCGTTGGCTGGCACGCCACGACGAGCGCGTCCCGGTGATCGCGACGGTCCCGCCGGGGGACGTGGACCAGGCGGTTCGCGATCGGGCCGTCTCCACCAGCCGGGTGCTCGATCGGGCCGCTCGGCAGCGCCGCCTGGGCAGCGGTAAGGGTTCACTCGAGCACCGGTCGGCCGGTGCCCGATCCGCGAAACCGGCCGCTGCCCGCCGAAACCGCCGCAGCGCGGGCACCGCGGGTGCCCGGTCGCGGCACGCGCGGCCGAGCCGGGCCGGCACTGCGGACCATGCGCCATCCCGGTCACCCATCCGGACGTCCAGCGCCAAGCCGGCGCCCACCGCAGCGGCCAGGCAGCGCCGCCGGATGCTCGGCACCCTGCTCGCGGTGGCCGCGCTGCTCGGGGTGGGAGTCAGCCAGAGCACCGTGCCGATCCTGGTTGCGCTCGCCGGGTTCGTGGCCCCGATCGGCTATCTGACCCAGCTTCGCGCGCAGGTGCGACAGGCCCGCCGCCGGGACGGGCGCCGCCAGATCCTCGTCCGGCAAGCAGCCGCCCGGCGCACCGCGGTCGCCGCCGCCCGCCGCGCCGGCCGGGTCGGCTCCCTCCGCCGCCGGGTCGGCTCGCCAGGCCGCCCGGTCCTGGTCAACCCGGATGGCACCTGGAACCCGATCCCACTGCCGCTGCCGACCTACATCACCGCTCCGGTCGTGGACCGGCCGGCTCGGATCATCGACGTCAGTGCCACCGGCTCCTGGACCTCGTCCCGGCTCGGCCGCGGTCCGCTGCCGGTCGAGATGGCCGTTCCGGATGATGTGGGTCTTCCAGAGGAGTATGTGGATCTTCCGGAGGAAGAGCGCAAGGTAGTCAACGGCTGAGCCTGGCGACGATCAATCGATTCCGTTCCGCCAGGTCCCGGCTGGTACCATCGTCCACGTCTTTGGGGCTGTAGCGCAGCCTGGTAGCGCACCTCGTTCGCATCGAGGGGGTCAGGGGTTCGAATCCCCTCAGCTCCACCCAAAACACCAGGTCGCTCGGTCGAGATTTCATCGCCGACCGAGCTGAAAGATCATCT